>NZ_JANCLM010000026.1:0-90221 GCF_024259445.1 Pseudomonas sp. DVZ6 | reverse complement strand
GCAGTCGTGCTGGATGGCCGGTTTGTCGAGCTGATGGCCGAGAGCCTCGTCGGGGCTGTTGATTACCTGCTGAAGTGTTCCGGGGGAATTTCGCATAAGGTCCTCGCTGGCAATGGCCGTACCGTCGTGCAGGCCCATGGCTGGCTGTTGCAGCCAGCCACGGGCGACGTTACGCAGACCTGAAACACTAGCGAGGAACGGATTCTGGGTGGTCGACAGGGCTTCCCAAATCCGCGTAGGACGTTTCTCTGATTTTCCTTTTCAGCGCTTATTGGCACTATTCAGTTACATCTCACCGGCGAATCCGCGCGGGCAGGCGATCCGCCGCCAAGGTTCAGAGATCCAGCACCAACCGCGCCGAGCGCGCCCGCGAGACGCACAGCATCATGGTCTGCTGCGAGGCTTTCTCCTCGTCGCTCAGGTACTGGTCGAAATGCTCGGCTTCGCCTTCGAGGATCGCCGTCTCGCAGGTGCCGCACACGCCTTCGCGGCACAGGCACTCGACCTTGGCGGCCTTGGATTTCTCGATGGCCTGGAGAATGGTCATGCCTTGCTCGACTTCCAGTTCAGTGCCGGAGCGCGCCAGTACCACGGTGAACGCCGAGCCTGCGGCCGGCGCGGCGGCGGCGAACTGTTCCCAATGCACGCGGGGCTCGGCGATGCCGGCGGCGGCGGCGCTGGCGATCACCGCGTCGATCAGCGGCTTGGGCCCGCACACATAGAGATGGGCGTCATCGGCCAGCCCCGCGCACAGCGCGGCGAGGTCGAGCTTGCGCTCCAGGCTGTCGATATAGAAGCGGGTGTTGCCAGCATGCGGGCCTTGCGCCAGGTCGCCCTGGAAGGCGCCGTGCTCGGGGGCGCGGAAGGCGTAGTGCAGCTCGTAGGGGGTAGTGCTGCCTTCGAGCTCGTGCAACTGCGCCAGGAACGGGGTGATGCCGATGCCGCCGGCGATCAGCACGTGACGTCCCGCCTTGGGGTCGAGGGCGAACAGGTTGTTGGGGGTGGAAATGGTCAGCTCGCTGCCCACCTCGACCTGCTGGTGCATGAACGCCGAACCGCCCTTGGACTGCTCCTCCAGGCGCACGCCGATCTGGTAGCTGTGCAACTGGCGCGGGTCGCTCATCAGCGAGTAGGCATTGCTGAACTGGCTGCCGCAGGCCGACTGCATCTGCACGATAACGTGGCTGCCGCCGCTGAAGGCGGGCAGGGCGGCGCCGTCGGCGCGGGCCAGGGTGAAGCGCTTGATCTGCGGCGTGGCCTGTTCCACGTCGGTCACGCGCACCTTGAACATTTCGTATTGCTTGGCCATGGCGTACCTCGACAACGAAGCCCCGCGCCAGGCCCTGGCGCGGGGCGGGGAGCGTGTTCAGTCGTCCAGGTGGGCGACGGCGATCAGGTTGTGGAAGTGGGCGATGCCGTGCTCGCTCACGCCGCTGCGCTGCGAATCGACCATGATCCGGCCCTGGCCGCGGTAGCCGCGGGACTTCAGGCCCTTCTGCACGCTCTCGACCAGGCGCAGGTCCTCGGGACGGAACACCTCGCGGTACCAGTCGATCAGCTTGTGCTGCTCCTCGCTGAGGTCCTTGTTGAGGAAGTAGATGTCGTAGTGCTGCAGGGTGGTTTCGGCATCGACCGGGAACTCGTAGATCACGGTCATGAAGTTGGCCCCTGGCGGTACGTTGAACATGGTGCACGGCCAGGCCCAGAAGCCGGCGAAGGACGGATCCTTGACCGTTTCATCGAACTTGAACGACTGCTCCGACGGCTTGGCCAGGCCGTACTGCAAGGTCCAGTTGCCGTGCAGGCTATGGCTGTACTGGCCGACGTCCACCGAGTCGGAGAAGCCGGGGTGGGCCGGGGCGCAGTGGTAGCACTCGAGGTAGTTGTCGACGATCGACTTCCAGTTGGCCGGGGTGTCGCTGACGAAGCGTGCGGCCAGGTGCAGGTCGTCGATCACCGCGCAGGCCTCGCGCATGCGTTTTTGCATGCCGGGCAGCTGGTCTTCGACGGAACCGGCGTCGTTGTCCATGTTGATGAAGATGAAGCCGGCGTACTCTTCGACGCGCAGCTGCACCAGGGTGGAGTTGTCCTTGTCGAAGTTGGCCACGTTCTCGCAGTTGCGCGCGTGGGCCAGTTCGCCGTCGAGCTTGAAGGTCCAGGCGTGGTACGGGCAGGTGATGACGTTCTTGGCCTTGCCGCTGCCTTCGAGCAGCTGGTGGCCGCGGTGCGGGCAGACGTTGTAGAACGCGCGCAGCACGTCGTCGCGGCCACGCACGACGATGATGCTCTCACCGATCACCTGGCGGGTGATGTAGGCGTTTTTTTCGGCGACTTCGCTGCGGTGGCCGACGCAGATCCAGCTGCGGGCGAAGATCGCTTCCTTCTCGTGCTCGAAGACGGCGGCCTGGGTGTAGAACTTTGCCGGGAGGGTGAAGGCCTCTTCGGGGTTGGCGCAGAAGTCGGCGGGCAGGCGTTTGAAATCGTTCATGGCTCTATCTCTGTTCTTATTGGTTAACGCGTATCTGGTGGTTAACAAGCTGGGTAAATTTTTTTGTACTGCTGCGTGACGCTGCTTCCTGTAGGAGCGGCCTTGTGCCGCGAAAGGGCTGCGCAGCAGCCCCTGCTAATCCGAGGTAGACCCCAGATCCTGGGGGCCGCTTCGCGCCCCTTTCGCGGCACAAGGCCGCTCCTACATGGTCAGTGCACCGCCGCTGCGCTGCGCGGCGCCTGCTGCTGCGGCTCTTCGCCGGCCAGGCGGGTGGCCTCTTCCTCGATGCGGTACGCCGGCACCTGGCCGTAGTCGGCCGCCAGCCACTTGAAGAAGCCGTAGATCTTCACCAGCAGGATCACCATGAACGGGATCGCGGTGAGCACCACGGCGGTCTTCATGGTCGACAGCGAGGCCTTGGCGAACAGCATGGCCAGCGGCACCAGGGTCAGTACCACGCACCAGAACAGACGCAGGGTCGGGCTCGGGTCCTCGCCCTCGCGCAGGTTGCGGGTGCTGGTGGCGGCCACGGCGTAGGCGGCGGCGTCCATGTGCGAGGCGCAGAACACCGCCATGATGAACAGGTACGCGGCGAGGAACAGCGTGCCCCATGGCAGGGCCAGCAAGAGATCGGTCACCGCCGCTTCGCCACCGAGGGTGCCGAGCAGCTTGGGCACGTCGATCTGGCCGTTGATGAACTGGTGCATGCTGTAGCTTTCCAGCGCGCCGAAGAAGAACCAGCAACCGAAGCTGCCGCCCAGCAGCAGGGCGAACACCACTTCCTTGATCAGCCGGCCACGCGAGACGCGGGCGACGAACATGGCCACGCCCGGCGCGTAGGACACCCACCACAGCCAGTAGAACACCGTCCAGTTGCGGGTGAAGGCGCCATCGCCGGCCGGGTCGGTGAACAGGCTCATCTGCACGTAATGTTGCAGCATCAGGCCGATGGAATTGGCGGTGTTGTTCAGGGTGAACTGGGTCGGGCCGACCAGCAGGACGATGGCGGCGAACACCAGGGCGCCGATGCAGACCATCTTCGACAGGCGCTGCAGGCCGCCGTCGATGCCGATGTACGAACTCAGCGAGAACAGCAGCGCCACCGCGCCGATCACCAGCAGTTGCACGGTGAAGGTGTTGGGGGTGCCGGCCAGGTCGGCAAGGCCACGGGTCAGGGTCGAGGCGGTGAGCGCCAGCGACACGGTCAGCGCGCCCATCATGGTCAGCAGGAAGATCAGGTCGACGGCGCGCCCGACGGGGCCGGTGGCCTTGAAGCCGGTGACCGCCTCGATGATCGAGGCCAGGTTCAGGCCGCTCTTCTTGCGCACATGGAAGTGATAGGCCATGGCCAGCGAGGCCAGGGCGTAGATCGACCAGGCGCTGATGCCCCAGTGGAAGAACGAGTAGCTGACGCTGTACTCCAGGGCCTTGGCCGACATCGGCGCGATGTTCAGGCCCGGGGTCTGGTAGTAGTAGGCCCACTCCATCACGCCCCAGTACAGGGTCGAGGAACCCATGCCGGCGCAGATGAACATGAACACCCAGGTGGTGGTGGAGTACTCCGGCTTGCCGGCGCCCAGGCGGATGTTGCCGTACTTGCTGAAGGCCAGGTACAGCACGGCCAGGGAACTGCCGAACACCAGGACCTGGACGCTGGTGCCGAAGGTGCGGGTGGCCACCTCGAACAGCTGGTTGGCCAGGCTTTCGGCCTGGGCGGGGAAGGCAGCAAGGCCGATCACGGTGAGCAGCACGGCCAACAGGCTCACGGCGATCAGGAACACGTCGATCTTTTTGTTATTGGGGGACATCAATTGTCTCCTGGAGCATTTTTTTTGTAGTAGGCGTCAGGCGTTGGGGAAGTCCGTATCGAGGCTGGGTTTTCCTTTCTGTTAACCGATGGATAACAAGTATCTTTTGGTTTACAGATTCTGCATTGAATCGAAGTGGGTGGCAATAGGATCGTCGGACAATCCGGATGGTTGGGTGTTGTCTGGGCTGGCGCTATCGCGGGGCAAGCCCGCTCCCACGCACGGAAAGACGCATTGCTTCTTTGTAGGAGCGGGCTTGCCCCGCGATGACCTGACGCCGACTCAGGCCCCGAGCAGCTCGGCAATGGCCTTGCCCACTTCCTGGGTCGAGCGGCTGCCGCCCATGTCGCGGGTGGTGTCGCCGTTGGCGATCACTGTCTCGATGGCCTTGAGGATGTCGTCATGGGCCGCCTGGTAGCGGGCGTCATTGTCGGCCTGGCCGAGGAACTCGAGCATCAGCGCGCCGGACCAGATCATCGCGATCGGGTTGGCAATGTTCTGGCCATGGATGTCCGGCGCCGAACCGTGCACCGGCTCGAACAGCGACGGGAACTTGCGCTCGGGGTTGAGGTTGGCCGACGGCGCGATGCCGATGGTGCCGGCGCAGGCCGGGCCGAGGTCCGAGAGGATGTCGCCGAACAGGTTGGAGGCCACCACCACGTCGAAGCGCTCCGGCTGCAGCACGAAACGGGCGCAGAGAATGTCGATGTGCTGCTTGTCCCAGCTGATCTCGGGGTAGTGGGCGGCCATGGCGGCGGTGCGCTCGTCCCAGTAGGGCATGCTCACGGCCATGCCGTTGGACTTGGTCGCCGAGGTGACGTGCTTGCGCTCGCGGGTCTGGGCCACGTCGAAGGCGTACTTGAGGATGCGGTCCACGCCACGGCGGGTGAACACCGACTCCTGCAGCACGAACTCGTTGTCGGTGCCTTCGAACATGCGCCCGCCCAGGGACGAATATTCACCTTCGGTGTTCTCGCGGATCACCACGAAGTCGATGTCGCCGGGCTGCTTGTTCGCCAGCGGGCAGGGCACGCCGGGGAACAGGCGTACCGGGCGGATGTTCACGTACTGGTCGAAATCGCGGCGGAATTTCAGCAGCGAACCCCACAGCGAGATATGGTCCGGGACCTTGTCCGGCCAGCCGACGGCGCCGAAGTACAGGGCGTCGAAGCCCTTGAGCTGGTCGAACCAGTCGTCGGGCATCATCTTGCCGTGGGCCAGGTAGTAGTCGCAGCTGGCCCACTCGAAGAACTCGAACTCAAGGTTCAGCCCGTGCTTGCGGGCGGCGGCCTCGACCACGCGCAGGCCTTCGGGGAGGACTTCGTTGCCGATGCCGTCACCGGGGATGGCGGCGATCTTGAAGGTCTTGGTCATGGGGCGCCTCTCGTGTTCAGGGAAGATGCGGCCATGCTATAAGGCTGTGCTTCGGAGATAATCCGGCAATCTATCAATTCTTGGTGCACGAATCGTGAATAATCTGCCGAACCTGGATGACCTCGATATCTTCCTGCAGGTGGCCCGTCGCGCCAGCTTTGCCGCGGTGGCCGACGAGCGCGGCATGTCGGCGGCGTTCGTCAGCAAGCGCATCCGCCTGTTGGAGGACAGCCTCGGCGTGCGCCTGCTACACCGCACCACCCGGCGGGTGACGGTGAGCGAGGAGGGCGAGCGGGTGTACCAGTGGGCGCAGCAGATCTTCGAGACCCTGCAACGCATGGGCGACGACCTCAACGCCGGCCAGCGCGAGCCGGTCGGGCAGTTGCGTATCGCCAGCAGCCTTGGCCTGGGCCGACGCTTCGTGGCGCCGGCGCTGTCGGAACTGGCGGCGCGCTATCCGCGCCTGGACATCCGCCTGGATGTGCACGACCGCCTGGTGGACTTGATCGCCGAAGGCGTCGACCTGGATATCCGCGTGGGTAACGTGATCGCCCCGCACCTGATCGCCAAGCCCCTGGCGCGCAACCGTCGGGTGTTGTGCGCGGCGCCTGCGTACCTGGCCGAGCATGGCACGCCGCGGGTGCTGGCGGACCTGGCCAGCCATGACTGCCTGGTGATCAAGGAGCGTGACCACCCGTTCGGGCTATGGCACCTGGAAGGGCCGCAGGGCGAGGAGAGCGTGCGGGTGACCGGCGGGCTGTCGAGCAACCATGGCGAGGTGGCGCACCAGTGGTGCCTGGACGGGCGTGGCATCCTGCTGCGCTCGTGGTGGGACGTGCACGACAGCATCGCCGAGGGGCGGCTGGTGCAGGTGCTGCCGGACTACCAGCAGGCGGCGGACATCTGGGCGGTGTACACCGCGCCCTTGGCCGGCTCGGCCAAGGTGCGGGTGGCGGTGGAGTTCTTTCGGCAGTATTTTACCGAGCGGTATCGGTTGCCTGATTGAAGGCAGGGAGCCGTGTAGCGACCCCACCGCCTTCAATGACTTGGCGGGTTCGAACTCCGTTTAATTGGGTGGAGAAATATTGAACCTGAAGCGGTGAACATTACCGTTCATGGCACCGCCTGTCTGAGTCCTCTCGATAGTGTTTGGAATACCGTTGGGGGAATCGAAGTCGGCTATCCCGAATTTACCGTATAGCTGACCTTTGAAATTCAATGTCCGGCTACGGTCTTCGTTATAGAACGTCCAATAGCTAGTGGGGGGGCTGCCTGCTGAATGCGAGAAGATTCGCGCTGAACGTGCCTTGCCGCCCGCGTCGTGAGGGCAGCCTACTTCTTCAGTGATCAGGTATTCGGCAAAGGAAGTGCTAAAGCCACACATCGGGCTTTTGAAGTTTTTCTCAGCAAACAGCAGGACAGCATTACCTCCATGCAGGGCATCTACAACGGCGCCATTCAGTGCTCCGCCTTTCTGCTCACGAATGTAGCCTGCGGGTACATCTTTTGAGTCGTCAATATTCTTGACCTCGACATCATCTGCACCTTCGGCGGTTCTCGTGTAGCACACATGACGTTCTCCTGGTCCGTCATAGAGGCAAAGGCGCTGTGCGATGCCGATATTGGTCAGCCAGAAGGACCGCACAGGTTGCTCATTGCACGCGCTGGAAATATTCACTGGTTGCCCGGAACGAATCTGAAGGTAGCATTTCTCTCCCTGGGAGTCCGTTTGTTCATATAACGACAGACTGAGTGCATTGAGCGGGCCGTAGAAACTGCTCACATACTCGGCCCTCTTGTCCTCAATGAACTGCGCCATGTCATGCAGCGCGTCCCCCATGGGCTTGCCCTGATATTCCACCCTGGGGTTGGAGAAGTTGGGCAGGGCGCCGTGGGCGGTGACCATCTGGGTATGGAACTCGGGGGCGGTCTCGCGTTTGTAGCCATGGTTGAGTGGATTGGTAGGCGCGGGGTCCCAGCCAACGGTGCCACCATAGTTCTGGCCAAGTACATGGGCCAGTGACGAAGGGCAACTGATGGCGCTGTACGCGGTCTCCTTGGTCGACCAGCTGTACGCGACCCCACAGGACTCGGTGAAGGTGCCATACAGCGAGACCAGGTGTGCGCCCAGCGCGCCGCGGTATTTCCAGACCATCTTGCCCAGCTCGGTGTCCTTGCTTTTCAGCTCGTTCAGGTCACTACCGTCGCCTTCGTAGTTGGAGTCGTAGATAGCGGCAAGGTAATAGATGACTTTGATCTTGCTATTGACGAAGTACTGGTTGGCATCCTGCAAGGCACCAATCAATTCTTCCTTATAGTTTGGCTTACTCTCGCGAACGGGCTTGGTTGATACCAGCAGCACATTTATCTCGTAGAAGTCAGGCCGTTTGGCGTTGTCGGACGGGGTGATCTTGTCAGTGGCGTCTGTGTCCCGTAACGGCCTGGCTTCCGCAGGCAGTTTCGACTCATCCACCTTGATCAGTGCGTGCTGGCCAGGGCCTATGTAGTCAAGACGATAGAGCTGCCCATCGACGATCAGCCTACCGACGACCTTGTCCTGTTGGCGTACAAGGGAAAGATAGTAGCGCGGATCGTAATCGATTTCGTTCTTCGCTTGGCTGGCGTGTTTTTTCTTCCACTCGGAGGCCTTGTAACCTACCCAACTGTCAAATCCGCTGGCCAGGGGCTTGGAGGGGCGCAAGTGGAACTCTACGGTTTTGCCATCAGGTGTCGAGACGGCGATAGCCTGAGTCTGTGGATTGACCAACTTCGCATCCACCTTGACCAGCTTGATCTCGACGTTGGCAGGTTCAGCTAACAACCTGGCCAGGTAACCTGTCGCGGTCTTCTTCAACTGGGCGGTATCCTGCCCGGTTTCTACAGTAAACAGTGGCGTGGCCGCTTGCGCGGAAATTACCGTGACCATCGCCAGTAATACCCCCGCCCACGCTGTTTTCCAATTGCGCACTTTCATCGGATTGCTCCTGTGGTTTAACCCTCGCCCACAGCAGAGCAGTTTGTGAAATACCAGTCACCTGGCAATAATGTCAGGTGACTGGCCGGGCCCTCAGTGGCTCATCACTTTCGCGGTGGCCTTGCGGCCGGATTCATAGACCTCGCGATCCATCGGCCGCGCCTGTGGGTTGCCCAGGTCTTCCATGGCCAGTCGATGGGTCTCCGGCGCCAGGTACGCGGCGAACGCGCACACGCAGGTGACCAGGAACGCCAGCCCGCCGACCACCAGCCAGATATGCTCCGAACCCGGTGGCGCCACGGCGGCGAACAGCGCCGGCAGCATGGCGGTGATCATGGTGCCGATGTTCTGCGCGATGGCCATGGCCGAGACGCGGTAGCGGGTGTGGAACAGCTCGGGGTAGAAGCTTGGGAACACCGCGTTGTAGCCCTGGTAGACCATGCCCCACATCAGGATCGAAGCGGTAAAGGCCAGCGGCACGTTCTGGATGCTGATCGCGTACAGGTAGGCGAAGGCCAGCAGGCCCGAGCCCAGGCAGCCGGCGATCATGGTCGGGCGACGGCCGATCCGATCGGACAGGTTGCCGACGAAGGGGATCACCAGCACCGCGACGATGTTGCCCACCACCGGGATCCACAGGTACACGCTCTTGTCGAAGCCGATGCCGTAGGCCGGCTGCACCGCGTAGGCCGCGCCGAAGATGGTGGCGACCACCGGAATCACGTTCATCAGCGCCATGAACATCACCAGCACCATGTGCTTCCAGCTGTGGCGGAAGGCTTCGCCGATCGGCGACTTGGCGACCTTGTCCTGTTTCTCCTCCTGGACGAAAGCCGGGGTCTCGTGCACTTCCTTGCGGATGATGAAACCGGCGATCAGCACTACCGCGCTCATCAGGAACGGGATGCGCCAGCCCCACTCGTTGAAGGCCTCGCTGGGCATGAAGTAGGCCAGCGGCAGGAACACCGCCGCCGCCATCACCTGGCCGGCCTGCACGCCTTGCAGGGTGTAGCTGGCGTAGTAGCCGCGGCGGCCGAACGGCGCGTGCTCCATGATCATCGAGCTGGCTCCGGAGATTTCGCCGGCCACGGCGAAGCCCTGGACCAGGCGCAGCACCACCAGCAGCGCCGGGGCCAGCAGGCCGATGTCGTGGTAGGTGGGCAGCAGGCCCACGGCCATGGTCGACAGGCCCATCAGGAACATGCACAGCAGCAGCACGTTCTTGCGCCCGCGAGTGTCGCCCCAGTGGCCGAGCACGCAGGCGCCGATCGGGCGCGCCAGGTAACCCACGCCGTAGGTGGCCAGCGAGGCGATGATGGCCATTTTCGGGTCGGCGGAGGGGAAGAAGATCTGCGGGAAGATCAGCGCCGCGGCCTGGGCGTAGATGAAGAAGTCGTAGTACTCGAGGGCAGAGCCGATCCATCCGCTGGCGGTGGCTTTCTTGGCTTGGGAGCTTGAGCGGGCCATGTTGTCTCCGTTGTTCTTGTCAGGGGCCGGATGGTCAGCGCGCGCGGGGCACGGCAACGGGGCTGTAGGGAGAAGACGAACGCGGCGGCGCGGATCGCAGGGCGAGCAAGGTATGCATAGGTCGGTACCCGTTTTCTTGAACTTATTATGTGGTGACGTTGGGCGTTGCAGCGCGTGGCCCGCCGAACGACCGGCGTGGCAGCGAGAAGGGCCGGCGGGGCCTGCGACTGGTGTTCATGGTTGTTCACGGGGGTGGGTGAATCAATTCGCCGGAACGGGTTTTGTTCGGTAATCGAACGAAAACTAACTGTTTCGTACAAAGTGCGTTGCCGGGGCGACTTTACCTGCGAATAATCGATCGTGCCAGACAGATGCTGTCGGGACTGGCCCTTTCGCGGGGCAAGCCCGCTCCTACAGGGAACAACGCAACACCTGTGGGAGCGGGCTTGCCCGCGAAAGGGCCGGACCTGCCCAGGCCTCCCTCAATAACAAGGAACACCCGCCATGCACCGTTCGATCGCCACCGTTTCCTTGAGCGGCACCCTGCCGGAAAAACTCGAAGCCATCGCCGCCGCGGGTTTCGACGGCGTCGAGATCTTCGAGAACGACCTGCTGTACTACGCCGGCAGCCCCCGCGAGATCCGCCAGCTTTGCGCGGACCTGGGGTTGGCGATCACCCTGTTCCAACCGTTTCGCGACTTTGAAGGCTGCCGCCGCGACCGCCTGCACAAGAACCTCGACCGCGCCGAGCGCAAGTTCGACCTGATGCAGGAGCTGGGCACCGACCTGGTGCTGGTGTGCAGCAACGTCCAGCCCGACGCCCTGGGCGATGAGCAACTGCTGGTGGACGACCTGCGCCTGCTCGCCGAGCACGCTGGTGACCGCGGCCTGCGCATCGGCTACGAGGCCTTGGCCTGGGGCCGCCACGTCAACACCTGGCAGCAGGTGTGGAGCCTGGTGCGCCAGGCGGATCATCCGGCGCTGGGGGTGATCCTCGACAGCTTCCACACCCTGTCGGTCAAGGGTGATCCCAGCGGCATCCGCGATATCCCTGGCGAGAAGATCTTCTTCGTGCAGATGGCCGACGCACCGATCCTGGCCATGGACGTGCTGGAGTGGAGTCGCCACTTCCGCTGCTTCCCGGGGCAGGGCGAGATGGACCTGGCGGGTTTCCTCGCGCCGATTCTGGCCACCGGCTATCGCGGTCCGCTGTCGCTGGAGATCTTCAACGACGGTTTCCGTGCGGCACCGCCCCGGCAGAATGCCGCCGACGGCTTGCGTTCGCTGCTGTATCTGGAGGAGAAGACTCGCCTTCAGCTGGAACGTGAGGCGCGGGCTGCCGAGCCTGGCGTGCTGTTCGCGCCGCCGCCCGCGAGCCGCTACGACGGTGTGGAGTTCCTTGAATTCGCCGTCGACGAGGCGGTAGGCGCGCGCCTGGGCGTGTGGCTCAAGCGCCTGGGCTTCGCCGAGGTCGGCGAACACCGCAGCAAGGCGGTGCGCCTGTTGCGCCAGGGCGATATCAATATCGTGCTCAACGCCGAGCCTTACTCGTTCGCCCACAACTTCTTCGAGGCCCATGGCCCGTCGTTGTGCGCCACGGCCCTGCGGGTGAACGACGGCCAGGCCGCGCTGCGGCGCGCCACCGCCTACCGTGGCCAGCCGTTCCGTGGCCTGGTCGGCCCCAATGAGCGCGAGATCCCGGCGGTGCGCGCCCCCGACGGCAGTCTGTTGTACCTGGTAGAGCCGGACAGCGATGGCCCGACCCTCTACGACACCGACTTCCACCTGGACCGGAACGCCCAGGCCAGCGGCGGGCTCAAGCGCATCGACCACATGGCCCTGGCGCTGCCGGCCGAGGCGCTGGACAGCTGGGTGCTGTTCTACAAGAGCCTGTTCGATTTCACCGCCGACGACGAGGTGGTGCTGCCCGACCCCTATGGCCTGGTCAAGAGCCGTGCCCTGCGCAGTCAGTGCGGCAGCCTGCGCCTGCCGTTGAACATTTCGGAGAACCGCAACACCGCCATCGCCCATGCCCTGGACAGTTATCGCGGCTCGGGCGTGCACCATGTCGCCTTCGACTGCGACGATATCTTCCGCGAGGTGGCCAGGGCCAAGGAGGCCGGCGTGCCGTTGCTGGAGATCCCGCTGAACTACTACGACGACCTGGCGGCGCGCTTCGACTTCGATGACGAGTTCCTCAGCGAGCTGGCGTACTACAACGTGCTGTACGACCGCGATGCCCAGGGCGGCGAGCTGTTCCATGTGTACACCGAACCGTTCGAGGGGCGCTTCTTCTTCGAGATCCTGCAGCGCAAGGGCGGTTACGCCGGGTATGGCGCGGCCAATGTGGCGGTGCGCCTGGCGGCGATGGCCAAGGCGCGCAAGTCGGTGCTGTAGCTGTAGGAGCGGCCTTGTGCCGCGAATGGGCTGCGTAGCAGCCCCAGGATTTCAGCGTTCAAGCAAGGATCGCCGGGGCCGCTTTGCGGCCCTTTCGCGGCACAAGGCCGCTCCTACAGGGACCGCGCACTCTCGCGCAACACCACGCTTCCCTGCATCGCCTGGCTCACGGATAATCGCCCGGATTCCTATAACGAGCCTGTGAGTCGGTATGAGTGATTCGGTAGCCAAGCCTGAAGTCGAAGGGCTGCGCAGATCGCGCAAGAACAACCCGGAAAAGACCCGCGAGAACATTCTCCAGGCCGCCATCACCGAGTTTGTCCAGCAGGGCCTGGCCGGCGCCCGGGTCGACGCCATCGCCGAGCGCACCGCCACCTCCAAGCGCATGATCTACTACTACTTCGGCAGCAAGGAGCAGCTCTACGTCGAATGCCTGGTCAAGCTCTACGGCGACATCCGCAAGACCGAGCACAGCCTGGACCTCGACTCGCTTGCGCCCGAGCAGGCGATCCAGCGCCTGGTGGAGTTCACCTTCGACCACCACGCCAACAACGTCGACTTCGTGCGCATCGTCTGCACCGAGAACATCCATTACGGCGAGTACGTCAAGCAGTCGCCGGTGATCCGCGAAATGAGCAGCATGGTGCTCGATGCGCTGGGCAAGATCCTCGCCCGTGGCGTGGAGCAGGGCGTGTTCCGCCCGGGGATCGAGGTGATCGACCTGCACATGCTGATGAGCTCTTTCTGCTTCTACCGGGTGTCGAACCGCCATACCTTCGGCGATATCTTCCAGATCGACCTGGCCGACGAACAGGTCAAGCAGCGTCACAAACAGGTGATCTGCGAAGCGGTGATGCGCTACATCAAGGCCTGACGGGCGATCGCGGGCAAGTCGACAGGCCCGCGATGGACCTCCTGGTGGTCAGAAGCTGGCGAAGTGCGCCTGCATGCGCTCGGCATCGGCCGGGCGTCCGCTGAACAGCTCGAAGGCCTTGACCGCCTGGAACACCGCCATGGTGCCGCCATCCAGGGTGCGGCAGCCCAAGGCGCGGGCATGGCGCAACAGCTCGGTCTGCAGGGGGAAGTAGATGATTTCCGCCACCCATAGTCGAGGGTGCAGCAGTGCGGGCGGCAAGGGGGTGCCGGGCAGCTTGGCCATGCCCACGGGCGTGGTGTTGACCAGACCATCGGCGTCGGCCACCGCGCCGGCCAGGTCTTCGCCGAGCACGGCACGACCGGCGCCGAAACGCTGGGTGAGATTGTCCACCAGTGCCCGGGCGCGGGCCGGGTCCACCTCGAACAGCTGCAACCGCTCGACGCCTTCGGCCAGCAGCGCATGGGCCACTGCCGCGCCGGCGCCGCCGGCACCCATCTGTACGACGCGTTGCCGCGCGACCCCAGGCAGGCCGCGTCGCAAGCCCTCGGCGAAACCCAGGCAGTCGGTGTTGTGGCCCACCCGCCGGCCATCGCGCAGTACCACGGTGTTCACCGCGCCAATGCCACGGGCTTCGTCCGACAGCTCGTCGAGCAGCGGCAGGACCGCCTGCTTGAACGGGAAGGTGATGTTGAGCCCGGTGAAACCGGTGCGCTCGGCGGCATCGAGCAGGGCGGGCAGGGCGCTGTCGTCCAGGCCCAGCTGGTCGGCGTCGATCAGCCGGTACAGGTAGCGCAGCGCCTGGGCGTCGCCTTCATGCTCGTGCAGCGCCGGGGTGCGCGAGGCCTGGATGCCACGGCCGATGAGGCCGGCGAGGATACCCGCGCCGTTCATGCCGCGTGCTCGCGCAGGTATTTGCTGAAGTAGCCCAGGGCCATGCAATAGCCCTGGCTGCCGAGGCCGCAGATCACCCCCACGGCGATGCTGGAGACGAACGACAGATGGCGGAACGGCTCGCGCTTGTGCACGTTGGACAGGTGCACCTCGATCACCGGCAGTTCGCTGGCCACCAGGGCATCGCGGATGGCCACCGAGGTGTGGGTCCAGGCGGCGGGGTTGATCAGGATGCCGTGGCAGCGGCCACGGGCGGCATGGATCCAGTCGAGCAGCTCGCCTTCGTGGTTGGTCTGGCGAAACTCCAGTTCCAGGCCCAGTTCGCTGGCGCTGTCGGCGCACAGTCGGGCCAGGTCGGCGAGGGTTTCATGGCCGTACTGGGCGGGTTCGCGGGTGCCCAGCAGGTTGAGATTGGGGCCGTTGAGCACGAGGATTCGAGGTGTCATGACGGGGCATCGCTTTGTTGTTTTTGGATGTTTCGATAATTGTACTATCTGGTTAGTTTGGTCAAATGATTGGCTGTATAAAGCGGGCGATTATCGGCTGCCTGTACCGGCCCTATCGCGGCACAAGGCCGCTCCTACAGGCGACCGCGCCCCCCCTGTAGGAGCGGCCTTGTGCCGCGAAAGGGCTGCAAAGCAGCCCCGGCAAGTCCAAGCCGGACGTCAATACCTTAAAAGTGCTGGGTTTAAAGGCGACAACAAGCATCCTGACCATGCCCGAGCAAATCAGTCGGCTAAGCTTGATTCCGCAGACGCACGGAACGACCAACACGGGAGAGCACATGAACATCAGCAAAACGCCCAGGTGGGCAGTCGCGGCACTGGTCCTGGCCCTGGGCCTTCACGCCCACGCCGCCGAAGGCAAGCGGGTCGATGTGCTGCTGGTGGGCGGCGGCATCATGAGTTCCACGCTGGCGGTCTGGCTCAACGAACTGGAGCCGGGCTGGTCGATGGAGATGGTCGAGCGCCTGGACAAGGTCGCCGAGGAAAGCTCCAACGGCTGGAACAACGCCGGTACCGGCCACTCGGCGCTGGCCGAACTCAACTACACCCCGGAGAAGGACGGCAAGATCGACATCAGCAAGGCGGTGGAGATCAACGAGTCGTTTCAGGTCACCCGCCAGTTCCTCGCCTGGCAAGTGAAGCAGGGGGTGCTGAAGAATCCGCGCTCGTTCATCAACACCACACCGCACATGAGCTTCGTCTGGGGCGACGACAACATCCGCTTCCTCAAGAAGCGCTACGAGGCGCTGCAGGCCAGCCCATTGTTCAAACCCATGCAGTATTCCGAGGACCATGCGCAGATCGCCAAGTGGGTGCCGCTGATGATGGAGGGGCGCGACCCGAACCAGAAGCTCGCCGTCACCTGGACGCCCATCGGCACCGACGTCAACTTCGGCGAGATCACCCGCCAGTACGTCGGCTACCTGCAGACCCGGCCCAACTTCGACCTCAAGCTGTCCAGCGAGGTGCAGGACATCACCCGCAACGACGACGGCAGTTGGCACGTCGAGTACAAGAACCTCAAGGACGGCAGCACCTCGACCACCGACGCCAAATTCCTGTTCATCGGCGCCGGCGGCGCGGCACTGCCGTTGCTGCAGAAGTCCGGCATCGACGAGGCCAAGGACTATGCCGGCTTCCCGGTGGGCGGCTCGTTCCTGGTCACCGACAACCCGGCCATCGCCCAGCGCCACATGGCCAAGGCCTACGGCATCGCCGCGACCGGCGCACCGCCGATGTCGGTGCCGCACCTGGACACCCGGGTGCTCGACGGCAAGCGCATGATCCTGTTCGGGCCGTTCGCCACCTTCTCCACCAAGTTCCTCAAGGAAGGTTCGCTGCTCGACCTGTTCGCCAGCATGTCGTTGCACAACACCTGGCCGATGGTGCGGGTCGGGGTGCGCGAGTTCGACCTGGTGCAGTACCTGATCGGCCAGCTGATGCAGTCCGACGATGACCGCTTCGCCGCGCTGCAGACCTACTTCCCCGAGGCGAAGAAGGCTGACTGGCGCCTGTGGCAGGCCGGCCAGCGGGTGCAGATCATCAAGAAGGACGAGAACCAGGGCGGGGTGCTGAAGCTGGGCACCGAAGTGGTGACATCCAAGGATGGCAGCATCGCCGGGCTGCTCGGCGCCTCGCCGGGCGCCTCGACCGCGCCGCCGATCATGCTCGACCTGCTGAACAAGGTGTTCAAGGACAAGGTGGCCACGCCCGAGTGGCAGGCGAAGATCAAGCAGATCATCCCGTCCTACGGCATCCGCCTGAACGAGCACCCGGACAAGGTCCAGCAAGAGTGGGCCTACACCAGCGAGATCCTGCAACTGGCGACGCCCAGCGAGGTCGCCGCGCCCTAAGTGATCGCTCCCGCAGCCGGGAGCTGCGGGAGCGGGTTCCCCCCAACATGAGCCACCGGCCACTGTGAAGTGGTCGCACTGGCAAAATCTTTTTTCTCACCTGCTACAAACTCCCGAGTGCCTGATCCGCCATCCTCCTGATCGATCCCTCCGGTACCGTTTGCCCTGTTCACTGTCTGCCCAGCCGCGAGCGCAAAAAACGCCCCCCGACACCCGAGCTTTTCCCCGCCGAACTCCCGATGTTTTTTCCTCTGCCTGTCACCACAAGCTGCGAATGTTGCCTCCGTGGACAGGCCGCCAGCCCCTCTGGATCAGGGGATGCGGCCTGTGGCCACAGCAATGCGCGACCCACTCAACGTACGAACACGACGATAGGAGATTGCTTCATGTTTAAGCGTACTGTGATCGCCGCCTCCCTGGTGGCTGCTACCCTGGCTTCGGCCCAATCCATGGCTGCTGTTGTCGGTGGCGGCGCCACCCTGCCTGAGCCGCTGTACAACGGCAACGCCACCTGGGAAGGCATCCTGCCAAGCGGCTTCAGCTACACCGGCGTGGGCAGCGGCGGTGGCAAGACCGCTTTCCTGACCAACGCCCCTGCGTCGATCAACCAGCCGGCCGGCACCAACGTCGACTTCGCCGGTTCCGACTCGGTGCTCAGCGCCAGCGAACTGTCGACCTACGACACCAACCGCGCCGCGACTTGGGGCAAACTGATCCAGATCCCGGCCGTCGGCACCACCGTCACCATCCCTTACCACCGCAATGGTGTCAGCGATCTGCAGGTCAACGCTTCGCAGCTGTGCGGCGTGTTCTCCGGCAGCATCTCCACCTGGGGCCAACTGCTCGGCACCGCCGACACCACCCCGATCAAGGTGATCTACCGCAACGGCAGCAGCGGCACCACCGAGCTGCTGGCGCGCTTCCTCAACGACAGCTGCCCGACCGCCTTCTCGGTCAGCAGCACCTTCACCAGCGCCAACGTCGGCACCGAGCCGAGCACCTGGCAGGGCGTGGCCGGCAGCGCTGACGTGATCAATGCGGTCAATGCCACCGACGGCGCCATCGGCTACGTCAGCCCTGACTTCGTCGATACCGCCAACAACGCCCAGGTGGCCCGTGTCAGCAAGCTGGCCAGCGGCACCGCCGTACTGCCGACCGTCGACAACGCCCAGGCCGCCCTGGCCAGCGCCACCGCCCCGACCGCCAACCGCGCCAACCCGGCCAGCTGGGCTGTCACCTTCGGCCGTGGCGCCAGCGACAAGCCGGTCCCAACCACTGGCTACCCGATCGTCGGCTACACCAACCTGCTGGTTGGCCAGTGCTACAAGGACGCCGCCGACGCCACCGCTGTTCGTGGCTTCCTCAACGACCTGTACAGCGGCAACCACGACCTGGCCATCGGTATCCACTCCTTCGTGCCGGTTCCGGTCGCCTTCGCCGATGAAATCAAGAAGGCCTTCCTGACCAACGCAGGCAACGAAGGCCTGGATATCGCCAACACCAACGTGTGCAACGGTATCGGTCGCTCGTAACAGGCAAAACCCCGGTGGCCCGCGTCCTCGGGCGTGGGCATGGGCCCTGGCGGCACCCGTGGGTGACGCCGGGGCTTTTTTCATTTTGTGTCGACCTGGCAGCACGAGCACCGGCATTGCGCCGGGTGCAGGCGTTCGCCATACCCCAGCCCCATGAACTTTGCATGACAAAGCTTCGGTCCCCCGGTCGCCGGAGCGCCTTATGGCAAAGCGGCATCACGACCGCCATCCCCTGATCTCGAGAACCAGCACAAGGAACCCTGCGATGTCGCGCGGCATGCCCAAGCCAGCCCTTTCAGCCTCCGCCATCCAGCGTCGCGGCGAGCCGCCGCGGCTCAAGCCCCTGGCCCAGGCCATCGCCTTGCTGATGCTGGCGGGCAGCGCCCACGCGGCGCAGCCGTTCAGCTCGGGCTGGTTCGCCGCCAAGGGCGCCTCCAATGCCCCGAGCGGCGCCGCTGGCGCCGGCGGGGCGGGGCAGGTGCTGCCGGGATCGCCACCACCGCTGGCCCAGCAGCAGCGCCTGAACCAGCAGTTCCAGCGTTCGGTGAACAACCTCAACAACACGGTGGCGGCCATCGCCGCCCAGCAGGCGGCCCAGGCCAATGGCCGGACCCTGGCCCAGGTGCAGCCGCAGGTTGTGCCCAACGGCCTGGGCGAGGGTGGCCTGAAGGTCGACGAGAACCCGCTGACCCAGGGCTGGCTCAATGCCAAGGCACCGCAGCAGAGCCAGGCCGATGGCAAGACCCAGGTGCGCATCGAACAGACCGCCGACAAGGCCATCCTCAACTGGGAGACCTTCAACGTCGGGCGCGACACCACCGTGCGTTTCGAGCAGCAGGCGGACTGGGCCGTGCTCAACCGGGTCAACGACCCCGCCGCCCGTCCGAGCCAGATCCATGGCCAGATCGAGGCGCCCGGCACGGTGATGCTGCTCAACCGCAACGGCGTGGTATTCAACGGCACCAGCCAGGTCAACGTGCGCAACCTGGTGGCCGCCGCCGCCCAGGTCAGTGACGAGCAGTTCACCCAGCGCGGGCTCTACGTCGACAGCAGCGCCAGCCAGGCCACCTTCACCAATGCCGCCGGCAAGGTGCTGGTCGAGCGCGGCGCGCAGATTCGTACCCAGGCGCCGAGCAGCTCCACCAGCGGTGGCGGCTACGTGCTGTTGCTGGGCAGCGAGGTGGGCAACGACGGCCAGATCATCGCCGGCAAGGGCCAGGCGACCCTGGCGGCGGCGGACGATTTCTATATCCGTCGCGGCCAGGGCACCGAGGCCAACCGCTACTCGACCACCCGTGGCAACGAAGTGGCGGGTAGCCTGAAGCCCGGCAGCAGTGCCGGCACGGTGAGCAACAGCGGGCTGATCCAGGCCAGTGGCGGCGATGTCACCCTGACCGGTCACCAGGTGCGCCAGCAGGGTGTGGTCCTGGCCAGCACCTCGGTGGATCGGCGCGGCAGCATCCACCTGCTCAACGCCGCCAGCGATGCCACCGGCAGCGTCAGCTTCGAGCGCGGCAGCGTTACCGCCGTGCTGCTCGACGACAGCGCGGCGCTCGACAGCCAGCGCGAAGCCTCGAGGGCGGTGGTCAACGGCAGCAACGGCAACCTGGCCACGGGGCGCTTCGACAATCTCAGCACGGTCATCGACCGCCCCGAGCAGTCGCGGGTTGAAGTGGTCAGCGGCGGCACCGTGCACTTCCAGGACGGTTCGCTGACCCTGGCCACTGGTGGCCAGGTGGCGGTCAGCGCCGGCCGGCGCAGCCTGGTCGACGATGGCGCGCGCCTCGATGTGGCCGGCGCGCTTGGGGTCAAGGTGGCGATGGAAAGCAATGTCATCAAGATCAATGTCCAGGGCAACGAGCAGCGCGATGCCGCCGGCAACCGCGACAAGGGCGGGCTGATCAACAGCGATGTGTGGGTCGACGTGCGTGAGCTGGTGCACGTCGCGGCCGGCGTCAATGGTCATGCCGGCGACCGCTGGTACACCGCGGGTGGCCTGCTGGAGGTGGGCGGCTACCTGGGCACGCGCAGCCACGGCGTGGGTGAATGGATGGCCCAGGGCGGCACCGTGACCTTCACCGGCCAGGACCTGGTCACCCGCGCTGGCGCCGAGATCAACCTGTCCGGCGGCACCCTGGCGGTGCAGGACGGCTATGTGCGCCAGAGCTGGCTGCGTGGCGAGGACGGGCGCCTGTACGAGCTGTCGCGGGCGCCTGGCGACCTGCTCTACAGCGGCCTGTACCAGGGCTTCGAGGACCATTCGGCGCGCTGGGCCCAGACCCGTGTGTTCTACAACCCGCTGATCGCGCCGCAGCAGCGCTTCGAGCAGGGTTATACCGTCGGGCGCGACGCCGGCAGCCTGGTGGTGGCCACCCAGGGCGCGCTGCTCGACGGCCGGCTGGTCGGCGAGACCTGGCAGGACGAGCGCCAGGTGCAGGCGCCGGTGGCCGGGCTGGATGGCTACAAGCAGGTCCACAGTGCTCGCGCCCGAGGCGCCCAGCTGGTCATCGGCCAGCAGTTGCCGGGTTACCTCACAGGCAGCAAGGACCTGGCCTTCAGCCTGACCCCGGTGCTGCGCCAGGTGACGTTGGCTGGCGGCAACCTTGGCGCCAGTGCCGATGTGCAGTTGCAGGCGCCGTTGGACGAGCAGCGGCGCGGGCGACTGGTACTGGACAGCGAATTGCTCAACGGTTTCGCGCTGGGCGGCCTGAGCATTGCCGCCAGCGAGTCGGTGCAGGTCGACCAGGCGCTGCACCTGGCCGACGGCGGGCAACTGACCCTGTACGCGCCGCAGGTGCGGGTCGCGGCCGACCTTACCGCCAAGGGCGGGCAGATGATGTTGGGCGATGTGCTGCGCCAGCGTGACGGCGCCGATCTGCGCGATATCGCCCTGGCCACGCCGGCCGGATTGCGTGCGCAGGTGCTGGTTGGCGAAGGTGTGCGCCTGGATGTCGGTGGTGCGCGCAGCGACCGCGAAGACGCAGGGGCCATGGCCTGGCGCAACGGCGGCAGCCTGTCGCTGCGCAGCTCAGGCGATGTGCTGCTCGGGCAGGCCAGCGTGCTGGATGTTTCCGGCGGGGTGGTGCGCGGTGAGCGCAACCAGCTGCGCGGTGGCAGCGGCGGCAACCTGACGTTGCAGGCCGGCGTGTTCAACGCCAGCGGTGACGGGCGCCTGCGCCTTGATGGCGAGCTGCGCGGCCATGGCAGCAACGGCGCCGGGACCCTCGACCTGCAGGCCGAGCGCGTGCGGATCGGCGGCGTGGCCGACGCCAGCGCCTTGTCCCTCGGCGAGGATTTCTTCAACCGCGGCTTCGCCCATTACACCGTACGTGGCACGCGACAGTTGACCGTGGCCGAAGGCGCCCAGGTGCAGGTCACCCGACCCGTGGAACTGCTCGACGCCAGCCTGCCGGTCGGCGACCAGGCCACCCTGTGGTTGCCGCCGCAGGTGCGCGAGAACGCGATCAAGGGCGAGCTGGGCCTGCGTGCCGGTGCCAGCCTGAGCCTCGCCGCCGGCGATACCCGCCTGGCCCAGGCGGACCGCGAGGCCGCGCTGCTGGAGGTGCGCCGTGGCGCCAGCATCGGTGTCGACCCGTTGCAGTCGATCGCCCTGAGCAGTACCGCGCAATTGAATCTGGACGGTTCGCTGCTGGCCGCCGGTGGCAAGGTGAGCCTGTTGCAGGTATTGCCCGAAACGGTGGTGAGCGGGGTGCAGGAAAGCCTGCACAACCGTGCGATCCGCCTGGGCAGCGAGGCGTTGATCGATGTCTCCGGCCAGGCGCTTACCGCCCTCGACAGCCAGGGCCGGCGCTACGGGCGGGTCACCGCCGGCGGCAACATCGTCATTGGTGGGCAGATCGACCACGCCAAGGGGACCAGCGACGGCGCCTACCTCTTTGTCGACATCGCCCGTGGCACCCGCTTGCGCGCCGATGGCGCCAGCGCCGTGCTGGACATCCGTGGTCAGGGCCCACTGGCAATGGCCAGCGCCGGTGGCAGCATCAGCCTGGCCTCCAGCTATGGCCTGCGCCTGGACGGCACGCTCAGCGCCAGGTCCGGCGGTGTCGGCGCGGCGGGCGGCAGCCTCGGCGTGGCCCTCGATACCGGTCTGTACCGCAAGGATGGCCTGGAGGATGGCCTGAATGTGCCGCGCGAGCTGGTACTCGGCCGTGGGGCCGGGACCGACGAGCGCTTGCGCTATGGCCATGCACGCCTGGATGTGGACACCGTCGAGCGCGGTGGCTTCACCAACCTGGCCCTGCTCAGCGACGGTGTGCTGGCCTTCGATGGCTCACTGGCACTGGACCTGGCCCAGGGCCTGCAACTGTACGCCGGCTCCCTGGTGCTCGCCGACGGCAGTGCCGACGACAGCCGCATCCGCCTGCGTGCGCCCTACGTGCGACTGGCTGGCAGCAACCACCTGGGCGGCGACCAGACCGTGCGCCCGACGGTCAAGGGCGGGCTGTCGCAGCAGGCGTCGCACGCACTGTTGCAGGTCGAGGCCAACCTGCTTGAAATACGCGACGAACTGAGCCTGGGCGCCCACGGCAACCTGGCCCTCAGTGGCGGGCAACAGCTTGAGTTCGACCGTCGGGGCTTTGCCCTGACGCGTCTGCGCAGTGAAGGGGATATCCGCTTCCTCGGCCGCGACATCCCCTCGATGCCGACCCAGCTGAGCAGCAATGCCGATATTGAACTGTTGGCGGCGCAACTGTACCCCGTGAGCGGTGCCTACGCCCGCGTGCTGAGCACCCGCGACGCCACCCTGCGGATCGGACGGGTCGGTGAGGCCACGCCAGGCGTGCCGCTGTCGGTGTTCGGCCGCCTGCACCTGGGCGCTGGCACGGTGGAGCAGGGTGGGGTGGTGCGGGCGCCGCTTGGCCAGGTGCTGCTGGGGGATACCGGCGAGAACGGCCAGGATGTGCGCCTGCTGCCCGGCAGCATCACTTCGGTCAGCGCGGCGGGGCTGCGCATGCCTTACGGCGGCACGGTCGATGGCCTGAGCTACCTGTACGACGGCAAGCCGGTGAACCTGATCGGCGGCACCGGCGATAGCGATCACGGGGTGGTCCTGGCCGGCAAGCGCATCGATGTGCAGGCCGGGGCGCTGATCGACCTGGCTGGCGGCGGCGAACTGACCGGCGCCGGTTTCGTCTCCGGGCGCGGCGGCTCCACCGACGCCCGCTACCATCCGTTGATGCAGCTCGATGCCGATGGCCGCCTGGTACTGCCGTCGCTGTCGAGCAACCCGGTCTATGCCATCGTCCCAGGCCTGGCCGGCGACTACGCGCCGCTGGCCGGGGAGGCCGGCGTGGTGGACCCGGCCATCGGCCAGCGCATCACCCTCGACCAGGGCGTGCCGGGGCTGGCGGCGGGTACCTACACCTTGCTGCCGGCCAGCTACGCGCTGTTGCCGGGCGCTTTCCGCGTCGAGCTCAACGGCTTGGCCATGGCCGGCCAGCGAGGTATCAGCCAGGTCATGCGCAATGGTTCCTGGACCACCTCGGGCAGCCTGTCGGTGGCCGACACCGATATCCGCCAGCCGTTGTCGGGACAGGTCATCCTCACCGCCGCCGACACGCTGCGCCGCTACAGCCAGTACAACGAGATGTCCTACGCCAGCTTCGTCAAGGCCGACGCCTTGGCCAAGGGTGTTCCGCGGGCGGCGCTCGAGGCCGATGGCAAGTGGCTGACCCTGCGCCTGAAGCCCAATGCCGATCCCGAGACCGCGTTCCGCTTTACCGGTCAGGCGCGCTTCGACGCCGCCCGCGACGGACGTGGCGGCAGCGTGGCGGTACTGGGCGTGGAGGCCATCGAGATCCTCGCCGACGGCCAGGCCAGCGACTGGTTGCAACCCAACCGGGTCGCGCTGCGCGCCAGCGACCTGAGCGCGCTCAAGGCGCCGCGGCTGAGCATCGGCGCCCGTCCGGAGGTGCTCTACGGCCAGGGTGGCAACATGATGCGCTTCAAGGAGTCGACCGCTGACATCCTCGTGCGCAGTGGTGCCGAACTGCGCGCCGGCGAGGTGTTCCTGGCTACCGACAGGGCGCGTGGCGCCATCGTCGTCGAGCAGGGGGCCGGTATCATCACCCTGGGCCAGGGGGCGGTGCCGTTCGATGCCAATGACGGTTTCCTCATCGACCCCAATGCCCACGGCTTGCTGGCGCTGTCCAACGGCCGCCTGGACGTGCTGCCCTCGGTGGCCGGCGATGTCTTCGCGCCCGGCAGCATCCTCATTGGCGATTGCCCTTCGGGCAACTGCGCGGGGGTGACCCGCCTGTACTCGGACGGCTCGCTGTTCGCCGCGACCGACCGCACCTTCAATCTCGACGACCAGGTCAGCTTCGGCACCCGCCACCTGGGCCTGGCGGTGGGTCGGATCAACGTCGGCTCCGCCGCAGCGCTGACCGCCGCAGCCAACGCCGGGGTGCTGGGCCAGGGGCTGACGCTCAACCAGCAAGTACTCGACCGCCTGTTCCAGGGCAGCACCGAGGGCGGCATTCCCGCCCTGGAGACCCTGTCGCTGACGGCGGCCGACTCGCTGAACTTCTTCGGCAACAGCGTGCTCGACACCTATGATCCTTTGACCGGGCGTAACCGCGTGCAGCAACTGATCCTCGGCACGCCGGCCATCTACGGCCTCGGCCAGGCCAGCGAACGGGCGACCATCCACACCGGCAACCTGGTGTGGAACGGCGCCCGCACGCTGCCCGGCGCGCCCATCGCCGGTGGCGCGGGCAGTGGCGACGGTGTGCTCGAACTGCGGGTGGAAAACCTGACCTTCGGCTACGGGCCGGCCAGCCAGCCCGACGGCACCGCCAGCATGAGCCGCCAGACCCTGGGCTTCAGCCAGGTCGACATCCGTGCCAGCCGCCAGGTCAGCGCCAACCACAGCGGGGCGTTGCAGGTGTACCACCAGCGCGGCGCCTGGCAGGGCGAGGGCGGCTTCCAGTACAGCGGTGGCGATTTGCTGGTGGAGACGCCGCTGTGGACCGGCGGCGCCGGTTCGATCAACCGTATCAGCGCCGGTGGTCTGTTGCGCGTGACCGGTGGCGGCGGCGCGCTGGCCAGCGGCCGCGATGGCGTGGGCGCGGAACTCGCGCTCAGTGGCCAGCAGGTGCTCCTCGACGGTACCTTCAGCCTGCCCAGCGGCAAGCTGAGCGTTTCGGCGCAACAGGCGCTGGTCCTGGGGGAGCGTTCGCGCATCGACCTGGCCGGGCGCAGCCTGACCTTCAACGACGTGACCCAGTACAGCTGGGGCGGTGAGCTGCTGCTGGCCAGCGCTGCCGGTGACATCCGCCAGGCCAGTGGCAGCCTGGTTGACCTCAGTGCCCGCAACAATCGCGCCGGCCGCCTGAGCGCCACTGCCCTGGGCGGGCAGGTCAGCCTGCAGGGCCAGCTCCTTGGCGCCGCCAGCGGTGATCATGACGCCGGTGGCACGCGAGTGCCGTACGACCAGGGAGCGGTGGCGATCCGTGCCCGCCAGGTGGATGATTTCGCCGGCCTCAACCAGCGCCTGAACCGTGACCAGGTGTTCGGCGCGCGCAGCTTCCAGATCACCCAGGGCGACCTGGTCATCGGCAGCGAGCTCAAGGCGCGGGAAATCAGCCTCTCGCTGGACAACGGCCAGCTGACCGTGGCCGGCACCGTCGATGCCAGCGGCGCCCAGGTCGGCAGCATCCGCCTGGCGGCCGGGCATGGCCTGACCCTGGCCGCCGGGGCGGTGCTCGATGCCCATGGCAGCCTGCTGCGGGTCGACAGCAACGGTGCGATCATCGATGCGCCGAACCGGGCGCAGATCGAGCTGGCCAGCGGCGACGGCGTGCTGACCCTGAGCCCCGGCGCTCGCCTGGACCTGCGCCACGGCACCGCCGCCGCGCAACACGACGGCCGTGCCCGCGGCTCGCTGGTATTGACGGCGCCGCGCGTGGGCGGCGACATCGCCGGTGATATCGCCATCGATGCCCGTGGCAGGCTGGACATCCAGGGTGCGCAGTCCATCGCCGTGGTCGGCCAGCAGCGCTACACCGACGCGCCGAATGGCGGCACGGCGGCCAGTGGTCGGCCGTACCAGTACATCGACCAGGCTTATCTCGACGCCAAGCATGCGCGCAGCGTGCTGTTCGTCAACGCCGCGCTGGCCAACCGCGACCTGCTCGACAACCGCCTGGCCGGCCTGAACAACGCCACCTACGCCAAGGCCCTGCACCTGCGCCCCGGCGTGGAGATCGCCAGCCGCGATGGCCAGACCGACCTGGTGGTGCGCAGCGACCTCGACCTGTCCGGTCATCGCTACGCCAGTATTAACCCGGCCACGGCGCAGACTGCGCTGCGCGGTTCCGGCGAAGTCGGCCACTTGGCCCTGCGCGCCGGCGGCAACCTGGAAGTCCATGGCAGCATCAGCGACGGCTTCCTGCCGCCGGAGCTGGCCACCGGCAGCGAACGCATGGATGGCCGTGGCTGGATCCTGATTCCCGGCAAGCAGCCGTTCGACAGTGACCTGGTGATTCCACGCAGCGGCGTCGAACTGGCCGCCGGCACGCGCTACCCCGCGGGCAGCACGTTGAATTTCGACCTGCCGTTCGCCGACACCTCGCTGCCGGCCAACACCCGGCTGCCCGCTGTGCTGACCCTGGCAAGCGCCGTGACCCTGCCGGCCGGTACCGTGCTTGATGCCGCCGTGCGTGATGCTTCCGGCAATCTCCTGTATGCCGCCGGCACCTTGCTCGAGCAGGCGGTGACTCTGGCCGCCGATACCCGGCTGGATGCCGGCAGCCGCCTGCCGGTAAGCGTGGCGGTGCGCGGTGGGGTCTGGCGCAAGGGCGCTGCCCTGCCTGTGGGAGGGCTGACCCAGCGTGGCGCCCTGGCCCTGGCAGTGGGCGCGCTGCTGCCGGCCGGCACCGACGTCAAGCTGCCCACAGGTGTGTTCTGGGTCGACCTGCGCCAGGAAGTCGCCGGCCAGCAGGGACGCAACTGGGCGCTCGGGCAGATGCTGCCAGAGGGCTCGCAATCCTGGTCGATGCGCCTGGTGGCCGGCGCCGACCTGGGCGCCGCCGACAGCCGCATCACCCGCCCGGAGCCGGACGCCGGCGCATTGCGCCTGGCCGACCAGCACTACATCGCCACGCGGGTGATCGAGACTTCCAAACCCATCATCAGCTATTTCTGGACCAACCTGGCGGTTGGGCGGGTGCCCGGCCAACCGGTACCCTCCAACCTGCTGGCGCTGTGTACCGCCCGGCCGACCTGGTGCCTGAAGGTCGAAACGCCGGGCGGCGTCACCAAGGCCGAGATCACCCCGCAGACCCAGCTGTACAGCGTCTTGCGCACCGGTACCGGCGACCTTGAACTGCTCAGCGCCGGCGACTGGCGCATGGACTCGCTGTATGGGGTCTACACCGCCGGTACCCAGGCACCAGCGCTGCTCGAGCAGGGCATCGATGCGCATCAGCTGGCCCGCGGTCGCCAGGCCGATGGCAGCGTGCTTGGCGCCCTGGGCGCGGCCTACGAATCGATCACCGGCCAGTACCGGGCCTGGTATCCGCAGCAGGGCGGCAACCTGTTGATCGCCGCTGGCGGCGACCTGACCGGCAACCTGGTCGGGCCCAAGGCTACCGAGCAGCAGACGCGCCGTCAGACCGCTTCGGCGGCTGTCGGCAACTGGCTGTGGCGCCAAGGGCAGACCGACGCTGGCACGCCAGGTGCCTGGTGGCTCAATTTCGGCAGTTTCGCCCAGGACCCGGCCAGCGCACCCGGCTTGCCGTACCTGGTCGGTTTCACCGGCATCGGCACCCTGGGTGGCGGCAATCTGGATGTGCGGGTGGCGGGCGCGGCCGGCCTGTTGCAGGCCAGCGGCGCCGACCTTTCCAGCGTCGAGCGCAGCCAGGGCCTGAACCTGGTGGTCGCCAGCAGCGGCCGGGTGGACGCCGATGGGCGCCTGGTACAGACCGGCGGGGGCGACCTCGACCTGCGTGTCGGTGGCGGACTCAACCCGGGGCTGGCCGCGATCACGGCCGCGGACGCCCAGATGGACCTGCAGGGAACGCTGGTCAACCTGCGCGGCGCCTTGCAGGTGGAGGCGGCCAATATCGGGCTGTTGCAGTCGATCTACGGCAGCTACGGCATCGAGCAGGACAACAGCGAATCGCGCGCCTACGACCCTTACAGCGCAACCCGGGCCAAGGCCTGGGGCGGCGTCACGCTGATGCCGGGTGACAGCGGCGTGCGCCTGCTCAGCCGCGGCGACCTGGTGCTGCAGGGGGTAGGCGATCCGGGCCGGGTGCCGACGTTCAACAGCACGCCGTTCACTGCCGACGATGGCACGCGGATGAGCGGGCGCGGCAACAGCTGGTTCTCGCTGTGGACCCCGCAGACCTCCATCGAACTGGTCAGCCTGGGTGGCGACCTGGCACCGAACGTTCACAACCGTGCCAGTGTCGCGACCCGCAACCTGGCGATCCATGGCGGCCGCGTGTTCTATCCGACCGCGCTCAGCGCCACCGCCGTCAATGGCAGCCTGTACTATGGCGACTCGGTGCGCAGCTCGGCGAGCCAGGCCTCGGCGGAGAGCCTGATGACCGCGCCGTCGGCCAACACGCGCTTGCAGTTGCTCGCGGGGGACTCGATCTATGCCGGCGGCTACACAGTCAGCCAGGCGGGCACCGACGCCTCGGCGCTGCCTATGCCGTGGCGCCCCGCATTCCTGGGCAGCAGTACCGGCAACCTCGTGCTGTCGACCAACCTGCACGGCGACCTGCCGCGCAATGTCTGGGAAAGTCCACTCTACAGTTTCGGCGTCAACACCTATGTCGAAAGCCGGGTGCAGCCTGCGCAGCCAGTGCGGTTCTATGCGCTGGACGGCGATATCGTCGGGCTGAACACCGGCGAGGTCATCGATTATCCCGTGCTGGGGCTCAGGCTCTATCAGGGCAGCGGGCCGCTGCGCATCATGGCCGGTCGCGACATCGTCAACGCCGGCACCGTGCTGGGCAGCCAGCGCCAGGCGGCCGGCGGCCTGGTGGCCGGTGGCGAGGGTGGCAACAACCTGTCCCGCGGCAACCTCATCATCCATGGCGACCGCCACGATGTCTCGCTGGTCAGCGCCGGTCGTGACATCCGCCTGAGCACCTTCAATGTTGCCGGCCCCGGCCAGCTCGAGGTGGTCGCCGGGCGCAACCTGTACCAGTCCGGATCGGGCGTCGACTCGGCCTATCAGGAGGCGGCGATCACCAGTATCGGTCGGGTCGGTGGCAGTGGCGCCGGTAACGATGGCGCGGCCATCGCCATCATCGTCGGGGCCGGCAAGCATGGACCGGACTACGCCGGCCTGCTGGCACGCTACCTGGATCCGCAGCACCTGGCCGATCCTTCCCGGTCGTTGGCGGGGCAACCGGGCCAGGTCGTCAAGGTCTACGACCAGGACCTGCTGGCCTGGCTGCGCGCGCGCTTTGCCTTCGAGGGTGACGCCGAGGCGGGCAGGGCGTTCCTCGCCACGCTGCCCGCCGAGCAGCAGCGGATCTTCGCCCGCCAGGTGTACTTCGCCGAACTGCGCGAGGGTGGCCGCGAATACAATGACGTCGACGGCCCGCGCAGCGGCAGTTACCTGCGCGGTCGCCAGGCGATCGCCGCGCTGTTCCCGGAGCGGGACGTGGCCGGCAACCCGATCAGCTATGGTGGTAGCGCCACCTTCTACGGCGGGGCGGGCATCCACACCGACTTCGGCGGCGATATCCAGGTACTGACGCCGGGTGGCCAGCAAGTGTTCGGTATCGAAGGCGAGGCCCCGCCGTCCACCGCCGGGGTGATCACCCAGGGCAGCGGCAACATCCAGCTGTATTCGCAAGGCAGCATCCTGCTCGGCCAGAGCCGGATCATGACCACCTTCGGCGGCTCGATCCTCGGCTGGTCGGCCCAGGGCGACATCAACGCCGGCCGCGGTTCGAAGACCACCGTGGTCTACACCCCGCCCAAGCGCACCTACGACCGCTGGGGCAACGTCGGCCTGGCGCCGAGCGTGCCGAGTACCGGCGCCGGCATCGCCACGCTCAATCCGATCGCCGAGGTGCCACCGGGGGATATCGACCTGATCGCGCCGCTGGGCACCATCGATGCTGGCGAGGCCGGGATCCGCGTGTCGGGCAACGTCAACATCGCCGCGCTACAGGTGGTCAACGCCGCCAACATCCAGGTCCAGGGCGATGCCAAGGGCATGCCGGTGGTGGCCTCGGTGAACACCGGTGCGATCGCCTCGGCCAGTGCCGCGGCATCGTCGGCCAGCCAGGCTGCCGAAGAGGCGGGCCGCCAGCAGCAGGCTGCGTCCAGGCAGCGCCAGCCTTCGGTGATCACCGTGCAGGTGCTGGGTTTCGGCGGCGAGCGGCTGGTGCCGGGGCAGGACGGGGCGAGCCTCAATCCCCAGTACAACCGCCAGAGCCCGGTGCAGGTGCTGGGCGCGGGGACGCTGGACGAACGGGCGAAGGCGCAGTTGACCGAGGAGGAGCGGGGCAACCTGTTGCTGTGAGAGCAAAACCGCCCAACGGCAGGCTTTTCCTGTGGTTTCTTGATCCCGCTCATGGTTTCGGCGAGTGGCCCTCGTCGCGGCTTCGTGGCTGTGCTTTTCTTGCGCGGCATTTCAGACACGGAGTATCGAGCGCAATGCGAATCAGGGAAGAGACCTACTGGCAGTGGGCCGATGCGCAGTTGCACAGTCGCTGCCATGACGAGGAACTGAGCGACGGCACCAGCATCGATGTACAGGTGCGCCTGTCCAGGGTCGGTGCCACGCAACTGTTTCTCGGGCTGTATGCCCGAGGCGGCAAGGCCTTGCTGGAGGAGTACTACCCCTCGCGGCCAGGCGAGACCATGACCCGAGCGCTGGTCTGGGGCGTGGACCGCGCTCGCGCCCTGGCCACCGGCGCCTTGCCGCTGCCGGAACAGGTGCCGCGCAGACGCCAGGCCTGAGCGTGACGGATGTGGCTGGGCGATGACCAGCGACAGGCAGGCGTCAGTGCGGACTGTCGATGCAGACTCGGTTGCGACCCTTCTGCTTGGCCCGGTACAGCGCCCTGTCGGCGTTGCCCAACACATCAGCGGGTTCGCTGCCGTCCCCAGGCCGCCAGCTGGCCACGCCCAGTGACAGGGTGACGCCGCCAGTTGGCGCGAAAGGGGCGTGCTCGACGGTCAGGCGCAGGTGACCGGCGATCGCGGTCGCCACCTCCAGGCTCGCCCCTGGCAGCAGTATCAGGAACTCTTCGCCGCCGGTGCGGCACAGCAGGTCCCCCTCGCGACAGCTTCCACGCATCAAGCCTGCCAGCTGCTGCAGGACCTGATCGCCGATATCGTGGCCATGGCCGTCGTTGATCCGCTTGAAGTGATCGATGTCCAGCACCACCACGGCAAAGCCGCGCTTTTCGGCCTGTAACAGGCGCAGCGCCTGTTGCAGGCCACGACGATTGACCAGCCCGGTGAGTGGGTCGGTCTGGGCATCACGGTTGAGTCGGCCGATACGTTCCTGCAGCAGGTTGACGCCGAACAGCAGTGCGCGCTTGAGCTCGGCGGCCTCGGCGTACCAGGCGCGGACCTGATGGATGCGTTCGGTGGTCTGTTGCTGGCCCATGCCCCGGGCAACGTGGGTCAACTGTCGCAGCGGGTGGGCGATGACCTGTGTCAGCCAGTACAACAGCAGGCAGCCGAGCAGGGCCAGCGGCGCGGAGATGGCAACCACATTGAGGACCAGTTGGCGCAGCGGGGCTACGGTGTTACGCAGTGGCTGCTGGGTGACGATGGTCCAGCCGGCGCTGGGCACCGTGGCGAAGCCGGCCAGCATCTCGACGCCCTGGCTGTTGACCAGGCGCCGGGTGCCATGGTCGAGGTTCGGCAGGTCGTCGAGCAGCGCGTTGTCGCCGACCAGGGTGCCGACCCGTTTGCTGTCAGGGTGAAACAGCAGCCGGCGGTTGCGATCGACCACATAGAGGTACGAGCCGTTCTGGTAGAAGTGCGTGCCCAGCAGGCTGTTGAGCAGGTTGCGCTCGCGCAGGTAGAGGCTGCCGCCGATGTAGCCGTGGTAGTGGCCGCTGGTGTCGAAGATCGGTTGCGAGAGCACCACGAGCAGGTTGTCGGCCGCCGACAGGAAAGGTGTGGAGACCAGCGTGCGGTGTTCGCGCAGTGCTTGCTGGGCGCCGGGTGAAGTCGCCTGGCTGCCGGCCAGGTGCTGCAGCGAGGCGGGCGAGAGCGAACGCACGGTCCCCTGGGCATCGACCCGCAAGGTGGAATTGAACAGGTTGCCCTGCTGTTGCAGGCGGTCGATCTCATCCTGCACCAGGCTGTCGTCGTTCGGGTGCAGGCCACTTTGCCGGGCGCTGTAGGCCAGTTGCTGCAGGGCACTGACCAAGGTGGTTTCGGTCACGGCCGCCAGCTTGGCGGCATAGGCTCGGTTGGCCTCCAGGGCGCTGTCGATCAGCAGTTGCCGTTGTACCCGGTAGCTGGCGAAGTAGCTGGCCAGCAGCATGACCAGGGCCGTGGTGGCGCACAGGGCGAGTATGAGGGTGCGCAGGTCGGGGCGCGGTCCGTGCGGGGTGAAATATCGCAATCCTTGGCCTCGTCGGATACAGCGGAAAACGCACCTTACGCGCTTGGCGCAAGGTGGACCATGCTTGTGCGCAATTGCAGGATTGGAGGACAAGGGGAGCTCCGGTTTCCCACAAAGCTCGCGGAATTATCCTCCCTTGTTATCCAGGGTCAGGGCGCAGTCTGCTCCAGCGCCTGCAGGTCATCCTCGACCTGTTGCATGCGCTCCTGCACCAGGGCCTGGACCTTGGCGTCGCTGGCGCTTTCACGCATCAGCGTGGTGAGCTTCTCGCTCAGGCGCTTGCCTTCCTCGCTCTGGCCAAGCTCCCTGGCCTTGGCCGGGTCGCGGGTAGCCTGAACGATGAGGTCGAACTCGGCATCGCTGAAGTGCTCCTCGCTGTAGAGCCTGAACAGGTCCTGGCGCTGGTCGTCGACGGTCAGGTGCTTGCGCAGCACGTCCTTGATCTTGTCCTCGGGCACCTGCGCGTGGGTCATGGCCAACAGGCCTGCCATGCGCTCGATGTTGTGGTCGTAGGCTTCCTGCAGGGGCAGGTTGGCGAGGATCTTTTCCTCGCGGCTGGGTTTCTGGTCGCAGGCGGCGAGGGCGCCGAGCAGCAACACGGGCAGCAGTAGACGAGACAGGCGGGGCATGGTGGGGCCTTGGGCACGGTAAGGCCTGGGAGTGTACTGCAAACCCGTGGTGGTGGAATCAGCGTTGCAGCGGATTGCGCAGGCGCACCCAGAGAATCGCCGGCAGGGCCATCAGCAGCCATTTCAGGTAGCGGTTGACTTCGTAGTGTTCGCAGGCAACGCCGATGAGGGTGCAGACCACCACCACGGCCACGAACTGGATCATTCTTTCCATCAGCAGGTTTCCATCATTGCAGGGGCCGGAAGGGCCGCGGGGCGCACTGTAGCAGGCGACGCAGGCAGGGCAGATCGGCATGCCACACGGCGTAACACTTTTGCACCACTGGTAGGCGCGAGGTTGGCTATTGTGCGGCAATCCCGGCAGCCAAGGAAGGTAACCCCATGACCCGCTACAAAGGTGGCTGCCTGTGCGGCCGTATCCGGTTCTCCGCCAGCGGCGAGCCGCGTTTTCCGCATACCTGCTCGTGCGGGCAGTGCCAGCGACATTCCGGCAGCCTGACCCTGTGCTGGGTGGAGTTCGACAAGGCAGCGGTCGCCTGGACCGGGGAGGGTGGATTGCCTGCGCTGTACCGCTCGTCCGAGGGCTCCTGCCGTGCGTTCTGTGCCACCTGCGGCAGTTCCCTCGGGGCCATTGACGATGCGCCGACGGTGGCCTTGCTGCTGGGCTGCTTCGATGCCAAGGGCGACCAGGCCCTGCGGCCGAGTTCGCATTCGTTTCGGGCTTGTCGGCCGCGTTGGTGGAGGGTGGGGTGAAGGTTGGGGATTGGGGGGAGGCTGACAGGTGTTCGGCGAGGGCCTTGCAGCGCCTGTGAGATCGAGCGCCGCCCGCGCGGCGCATCGCGGGACAAGCCCGCTCCTACATCTATTGCAACGTGCCGAACCTGTTGGGCCATGGTTGCCCGCCTTGGCGCACGACTTGAGATTGAGTAAGGGATATCATGTGCGCCACTTTCCCATGCCGCTCAAGGACGATTGCATGCTGCAGCGCAACAAGATGGTGCCCGAACTGATCGTCAGTGACCTCGATCGCAGTCTGGATTTCTGGGTTTCGTTGTTGGGGTTCGAGATTGCCTATCAGCGCCCTGAGCAGGGCTTTGCCTACCTCGACCTGCAGGGCGCGCAGGTCATGCTCGAGCAGTTCGACGCCGAGGATCACTGGCTTACCGGGCCCCTGGAAAAACCCTTGGGGCGGGGGATCAACCTGCAGATCGACGTCGTGGCGGTCGCGCCGCTGGTCGAACGGCTCGAGCGCCAGCGCTGGCCGCTGTTCCAGGCGTGCGAAGACGTCTGGTATCGCGCCGACGCCATTGAAGTGGGGCTGCGGCAGTTTCTGGTACAGGATCCGGATGGTTATCTGCTGAGGCTGGCGCAACGGATGGGCGAGCGTCCGGCACAGTCGAATCTGCGGTAGAGTCCGTGTCCTGCTCATTTGCGCTGTCGCGCTGCAAGCAACCTTACCAGCATTACCAACGTGGGAGCGGGCTTGCCCCGCGATCACGGTGCTCCACGGTCTTGGGGCCAGTCCTTTCAAGGTTTGGACGCGGGTGGTTATTGACTGCATTAGGGCTACTAGGTGCTTGCCACGAGCTTTGCAGCGCCTATGAGATCGAGCGCCGCCCGCGCGGCGCATCGCGGGACAAGCCCGCTCCTACATCTGTTTCGGGCCAGTCACTCCTGTGAGGTTATCGCTGTCCGCCTTGGCTCATGCCTCAAGTCGTGCGGGGCGGCAGTGATGCCCACGCTGAAACCGCGTCGTACCAACAGGGCGGACCAGGTAATGGCACAGGAGAAATTGGCCCGAAACAGATGTAGGAGCGGGCTTGTCCCGCGATGCGCCGCGCGGGCGGCGCTCGATCTCATAGGCGCTGCAAGGGGCGCGGCGAGCACCTGGTGGCCTTGATACAATCAATAACCCCGCCTCCAAAGACCTTTATAGGGCTGTAAAGCCCCCCCAGCCATTTCAGGCACGAAACCGCAGCACCCGCGCCCCATCATACGGATCGACCAGGTAATGAGCCTGAACCCCAAACGTCCCCAATAACCGCTCCGGCGTCAGCACCATTTCAGGCTTCCCCAAGGCCACCAACCGCCCTTGATCCAGGACAGCCAACCGGTCACAGGTCAACGCCTGGTTCAGATCATGCAAGGCCACCAGGGTAGTCACCGGCAACGCCTGCACCTGCCGCAACAGGCTCAACTGGTGCTGGATATCAAGATGATTGGTCGGCTCGTCCAGCAGCAGCACCTGCGGCCGCTGGGCCAGGGCCCGGGCGATGTGCACGCGCTGGCGTTCGCCGCCGGACAGCTCGCCCCACAGGCGCCGACGTAGGTGGCCGGCATCGGCGTCGGCCAGCGCCTGCTCGACGATCGCACGGTCATCCGCGCCGAACGGCGCCAGGGCCGACAACCACGGCGTGCGGCCGAGGGCCACGGCGTCATACACACAGATGGCGTCCAGGGTGTCGGCTTGCTGTTCGACCAGCGCCAGGCTTTGCGCCACGCGCCGACGCGGCATGCGCTCCAGCGCCTCGCCCAGCAAGTGCACGCCGCCACTGCTGGGCGTGCGCAGGCCGGCGAGCAGCTTGAGCAGGGTGGACTTGCCCGAGCCGTTGGGGCCGACCACGCCGAGGGTCTCGCCGGGCATCACGCTCAGGTCGATGTCTTGCAGCACTTCGCGGTCGCCCAGGCGCAGGCTTAGGCCCTCGCAGGCAAGCGGGGCGTGGGCGATGGCGGTCATCACGGTCATGGACGCCCCCGGCGGCTGACCAGGATCAACGCGAACACCGGCGCGCCGATCAAGGCGGTGACCACGCCCACCGGGATCACCTGGCCGGCGATCAGGGTGCGCGAGAGGATGTCGGCGACGATCAGGAACAACGCGCCGCCCAGCGCGCTGGCCGGCAGCAGGCGGCTGTGCCCGGGGCCGAGCAACAGGCGCAGGGCATGGGGGATGACCAGGCCGACGAAACCGATGGCGCCGACGATCGAGACCATCACCGCGGTCACCAGCGCCGTGCAACTGATCAGCAACAATTGCGTGCGTCGCACCGGCACGCCCAGCGAGGCCGCCGAGTCGGCGCCGAAGGTGAAGGCGTCCAGCGCCCGGCGGTGCCACAGGCACACCGCCAGCCCGACCACGGCCACCGGCAGCGCCAGCCACACCGCTGGCCAGCGCACGCCGCTGAGGTTGCCCAGCAGCCAGAACAGGATGCCTCGGGCCTGTTCGGCGGTTGCCGACTTGGTGATCAGAAAGGCCGTCAGCGCGTTGAATAGCTGCGAGCCGGCGATGCCGGCGAGGATCACCTGCGCATTGTCCTGTCGGCTGCCGCTGGCCCGCGACAGCACCAGCACCAGGGCGAACGCGGCCAGCGCGCCAATGAAGGCGCCGGCCGACAGCGACAGCACCGCGCCACCGAGGCCGAACAGGCCCACCGCCACGGCGCCGGTCGAGGCGCCCGCCGACAGGCCCAGCAGGTACGGCTCGGCCAGCGGGTTGCGCAGCAGCGCCTGGAGGATCACCCCGCAGGTCGCCAGCCCCGCGCCGCAGGCGGCGGCCACCAGGGTGCGCGGCAGGCGGTAGTTCCAGACGATGCCGGCGTCGATCGGGTCGAGCGCATGACCGGCCTGCCACAACTGGTTGGCCAGCACCTGCCAGACCACCTCGGCGCTGATCCGTGTCTCGCCGATGGCGATCCCGGCGAGCATGGTCAGGCACAGGGCGAGCAGCGCGAAGGCGCTGATGGGCAGCAAGCGGCTCATGGTTGTGGCGCTTTACCGCTGGCAAAGGCGCTGGACAGCACCTCCAGGCCACGGAACAGGCGGATGCCGGCCTGCATGGCGTCGGCGTCGAGGACGATGATCCGGCCTTGCCTGACCGCGTCCATGTTGCGGGTCACCGGGTCGCTGCGCAGGAACTCGAGTTTTTTCCGGTAGTCGTCGGCGGGGTAGCGGCGGCGGTCCATGCGCGCGACGATCAGCCAGGTGGGGTTGGCCCTGGCCAGGGTCTCCCAGCCCACCGCCGGCCATTCTTCGCTGGATTCGACCACGTTGCGCACGCCGAGGGTCTGCAGCATGAAGTCGGCCACGCCCTGGCGACCGGCGACGTAAGGATCGACCTTGAGGTCGGCGCTGGAGAACCAGAACAGCGCGCTGGTGTGGCTCAGGTCCTGGCCGGCCAGGCGTTGCCGGGCCTGGTCCAGCTGGCCCTTGAGCTCGGCATTGAGGCGTTCGCCGCGATCCTGCACGTCGAAGATCTCGGCCAGTTGGCTGACGCTTTTGTAGATGGTGTCGATCCTGAACGGCTGCAGGCGGGTACCGTCGGCGCCCACCAGGTTGTCCTTGCCTTCGCAATCCGAGGGCAGCAGGTAGGTGGGAATGCCCAGTTCCGCGAACTGTTCGCGGGTGCCGACCGCGCCCTGGGCGCCGACCATCCATTCGAACTGCGCCGTCACCAGCTGCGGGCGCTTGCCGACCACCGCCTCGAAGCCCGGTTCGTTGTCGGCCAGGCGCTCGACCTTGTCGTTCTGCGCCTTGAACTCGGGCAGCACGTTGTTGAACCACAGCGAAGTACCCGCCAGCCGCTCGCCCAGGCCCAGGGCATAGAGCAGCTCGGTGCCGGCCTGGCCGATGGTCACCGCGCGCTGCGGGGCCTGGGCGAAGGTCTGCGGCAGGCCGCAGTTGTCGACGGTCAGCGGGTAGCGGGTGGCGTCGGCGTGGGCCAGGCCCGCCAGTGACAGGCCGGCGAGCAGGGTGGCGAGGCGGTGCGGCATGGTGGGGCGATCTCCTGTCGGGTGGTACACGGAATGGCCCACGGACAGGCATCGCCAGGCGTCGTGCGGCAAGCACGCGGCCAGGGGCGGATGACCATCCCGGACACCCCGCCGGTTGGTGAATGCGTGCCGGCAGGTCTCCTGACTGGTGCGTCCTGGCCGGCGCCGGCCTTCCCGGGTCGGCAGACCCAGTGGCATCGATGGCGCAGGCTCGGCACCTACAGTTGCGGGGGCAGTTCCCTTTGGCCCGCTCTCGGCGCGCCCGGGATTCCCTTTTGATTCCGTGTGGAAACCGGCGGGCGGCATGGTAGACCATCGGGCCATCGGCTGAAAACGCTTTTACAGGTACTTGAGCCAGGCGATGTCGCGCCGCCGCGCCTTGAGCCGGGCGAAGCCGCGCACCGGCAGGTACAGGGCGATCGCCAGCAGTACCGCGACCAGCCACACCGCGCCGATGCCGTCGAAGCCGAAATGGCTGCCCTGGTTCAGGCCGAACAGCGCCACGCAGGCTACATACAGCAGCTTGAGCACATACAGGTGCAGCAGGTAGAAGAACATCGGCGCTGCGCCGAACACCGCCAGCGGGCCGATCCAGCGGGCCTCGCCGGCCCGCTCGAAACCGCGCAGCAGCAACAGGCCGACGCCCAGGGTAATGGCCAGGAACAGCAGCGACGGCGGGTACTTGGTGATGTTGAAGAAGCTCATCAGCGTTTGGCCGACGCTGGGGTAGAAGGCCCACGGCGCCTCGCCGTAGCCGTTGAGCAGGCGCACGACGATAAAGCCGAGCAGCAGCATCACACCGCCCAGCAGCAAGCGCTGCTGGCGCTCGCCGGCGTCGCTGCCGCGTCTGAACCAGGGGCCGAGCCCGTAGCCCAGGGCGATCACGCCGATCCATGGCAGCACCGGATAGGAGGTACGCAGGCGCAGGCTGTCGGACAGCTCCAGCCAGCTGCGCTCGTGCAGGATCGCCCAGGGTACATGCAGCGCCGAGTGTGGCGCGAAATGCAGGCCATCGAGCAGGTTGTGGCCGGCGACGATCAGCGCGCCCAGGGCGAGCAGCAGCGGGCGTGGCAGCCACACCAGCAGCGACAGGGCGATCATGCTCAGGCCGATGGCCCAGATCACCTGCAGGTAGATCACGCCCGGCGGCAACTGGAAGGTCCAGGCGAAGTTGACCAGGGTGAGCTCCAGTAGCACCAGGAACAGGCCGCGCTTGAACAGGAACGCCGCTACATCGCCCCGGCCCTGGTGCTTTCCGCCGTAGAGCCAGGCCGACAGCCCGGTGAGCAGCACGAACACTGGCGCGCACAGGTGCGCCAGGGTGCGGCTGACGAACAGGCTGGGGTCGGTGGCGTCGATCGCGTCGATGGTCATCGGGTCGCTGACCTGGCGGTGCAGGAAGAAGGTTTCGCGTACGTGGTCCAGCAGCATGAACAGGATCACCAGGCCGCGCAGGGCGTCGATGCTGTGCAGGCGTTGGCTGGGGAGGGCGGTCGGGAGGCTGGTCATCGAGGCGGGTCGCAGGCAGGAATAACATTCAAATGAAATGTTATTTTATTTCATTTGTCTGTGCCTGGATACAGGCATGCACTGGCGTTCAGTCTGGATCAGCCCTGAATCAGCGGCCCCAGCCGCTCGGCCAGGGCCTGGACCATCGCGCTTACCTTGGGCAGATGCCCGCGGTTGCGGCGCCAGGGGGCTGTTTATCTCCATCCTGCTGCTGTTCGCCGCCTTCAATGCTCTGTCGGCGCTGGCGCCGAACGTCTGGGTACTGGCCCTGGCGCGGTTCCTCGCCGCGCTGGCCCTGCCGGTGTACTGGGGCACCGCCAGCGAAAGCGCCGGGCTGTGCCTGCTGGTGGCGCTGCTGATGTGGGCCTGGCTGCCGTCCCTGCCGGCGGTTCCGGCCCGCGCCGCAGGGGAGCGGCAGACGGTGATTCTCAAGGACCGTCGTTTCATCGCCCATGTGCTGCTTTCGGCGCTGGTGTTCACCGCTATATTCACTGCCTACACCTACCTGGCCGAGATCCTCGAGCAGCTCGCCGCCGTGCCGGCCAACGCGGTCGGTTGGTGGCTGATGGGCTTTGGCCTGGTGGGCATGCTCGGCAACGCCCTGGCCGGACGGATCGTCGATCGCAGCCCGCTGCGGGCCACGCTGCTGCTGTTGGCGATGCTGGCCTTGGGCATGGGCCTGGTCACCCCGGTGATCGGCAACCCGCTGCTGCTGGTGGGCGCCCTGGCACTGTGGGGCATCGCCTACACGGCGCTGTTCCCGGTGTGCCAGGTGCGGGTGATGCGCGCCGGCGCCAAGGCCCAGGCCCTGGCCGGGACCCTCAACGTGTCGGCGGCCAACGCGGGCATCGCCGCCGGTGCCGCGCTGGGGGGCGCGGCGATCCAGGGGCTTGGTCTGGCTGCGCTGGGTTATGTGGCTTGTGGGTTTGCGGTGCTGGTGTGGGTGGCCACGTTGGTACTGCAACGGAGCGAGTGAGGCCTGTTCCACCCTCTGGCACAGATGCCTTTGCCCTCCACGTGGGGAGGGCAAGGGTGGCAATGGCCGACAGGTTGTCCTTGAACCGGCCAGCCCGATCGACGGTTTCGCTCTGATCGGTTTTCTTAGTCGAGAAGCCACCCCGAGTCCCCCTCGACAAGCGTGCCGCCATGACTGGTGCGATCGCCCTGGCGTGCAACGCGCTTGCCATCGATGAGAAAGTGCGCGGCCCCTGTCTCGATCAGCGCCCCACAGCTGATACGATCCCCAATCCGGGCAACGGGTTTACCATTGAACTGATAGGTTTCGCTGCCGGTTTCCACCACACCCGCGCCATGCAGTGGACACTCGTGCAGGTGGCCTAAAAGTACGACCGGTTTCACGTGTGTTCTCCTGCGGCAGGGCCGGTACGTGACTCACGGTCTATCGCTTCAGGCCATTGCACCCTGGGGGCCAGTCGGCGAATGGGGGTGAGTTCGAAGTCATTGTCCCAATTGCGGGGTGGGCGAACAAAGGTGGGAAGGGCGTCTGGGCCCTGTTGCATGAAAAGTCTGATGATCTCCCAGTATCGCTTTCCATCCTCGATGCTATGGGTGAAGAAAAGACGGTCGATGATTTCGTCGGTGCCTGGCTTGCGGACTGCAATAAGGACGTTCTCGACGAGTCCGCCATTGCCCATGGGAGCGTAGACACTACAGACTTCGGCGATAAGGTCTTTCCAATCGTAGGCTACGGGTCGTACCCCCCATTTCTTTCGGCTGAATATGTAGAAGCGATCAAATCGATATTCATAAAAATAAACTTTTTGCCTGAGTCGATTGAAGCGGATTGGTTCGTTGCGTGGGAGTTCTATGTCTAAGCGCACGAACGGTATCATTGCCCAGTATGCGGCTGTGGTTATTGTTAGGCCTATAGCTATGATTTTCGCTTCGCTGATGCCGATTTCTGTTATTGTGCTGAGTGTAGTGTATAAATATAATATAAGTCCGAATGATAAGGTGATACTTCCGCCAATTGAGGCAATGCCTCTAATGCTCACGCTTGATCTGGGGATCTCCAAATAAGTGTTATTTATTTTGCTTGGTGTGGGTGGTAGTGGGAGTGAATTTAATCGTTGGGTTGGCTCTTCGTGGGGAAGAGCTAGATCATATTTCCAACCTAGGGGATGGCGAGGTAGATATTCATTGATTTTAGTCATTCGTTGACCGCCGGGATTTCTAAGTGTGCGTAGGCCTCGGGAGAGTTTCGGTCTGGCCAGTAAGTGACGTTAAAAGTTGCAGCCTGTATGCTGTGCCTGCCAAGGCTTGGGGTGAGTTCTATATGGCCGGTTATGAACTCGGTGGTAGTGGATCCCCCGGAGTGCAGTACGACAGATTTTTTACTGGTTTTTTGGCTGAGGGTATCTACTCTGTAGTCTTTAGCTTTGTGAGAGGGGCGCGACGACGGCTTTTTCTGTGAAGTTGGCAGCGGGTGTAAAACCTCATGGGACCCTGAGGCGATTGTTTCTCCGCTTGTGTAGTTGGACGGAACCCCATCGCCATGTCGATGAACAGTCAGGGACCAGTGATAGCTGTAGCTGGAGGCATTAATGTTGGGGAGGAGGATCTTGAATGTCAGCTTTTGCTCGGTGGCGGCTTGGGCAATCCATCCGATTTTAGCCGTGAGCGTGGGGTCGGCTCTTTGGGATTCGAATTTTAGGCCTGCCTCAATGCCCAATGTAGCAGCGTTTAGCTCTGCAAAAGCGATATCAGCATGCTCAGGGAACTCCCAGTGGATGGCGGGGGTTTCATTTGCCTTGCCGAAGTAACAACGCCTTGCCCAGCGCTCTAAGGGGCTTGACTCAAGGCTTTCTGCAATCTTTTTAGCACCGTAAGAGATGGCAGCAAGGATGATTGCTATTCCTAGCGGCCCCAAAAAGGTAGGAACGAATACTGCGTATACCGAGGCCACTGTCCCCAGGCCAAATCCCATAGCCGATAAGACATAAGCATGCATAGCGGTATTATCTCCGCTTACAGACGTTCGCCTTAAGGCAAACACTGCCTGTGCCGTATCGTAAATCCCGGCCACGGCCCCCATGACGGCACCTACCCTGACCGTTGCCCGCCCCATTTCTATGGCCGTGGCCATCCGTGCCGTCCCCGCAGGCGTCATGGGGATCCTGGTGTTGATCTGCGTGGCGCCGGTCCTGATGATCAAGCCCAGCGTCTCGATCCCTCCGCCAAGAATCGCCAGCTTGGACCCATGCAACGCCATCACCGCTTCCCTGGATTTATCGCCGATCTCGATTTCCGCCTTTTCCAGATTCTTCGCCAGGCTGTCGTGGGTCAGGTACAAACCGCCCAGGGCCAGCAGGAGCTCCCAGCTGCCCGCCACGCCGCGCACGCCGGTGAAGCTGGTACGTACCAACTGCGCCGCCTGCTTCGCGGTGATGCGCATGCCGTGGAGCAGTTGCCGGGCGCTGGCGTCGAGGGTTCCTGCGGCGACCGAGAGGTTGACCAGGCTGATCTGCGCGGCGTCGCTGAGCTGGTTGACGCGCAGACCGGCTTCCTGGGCCAGGCGCTCCTGCAGCACGTCGGCTGTGCCCTCGACCCAGACGCTGACGGTGATGACGCTGTGCGCCAGCTTCGGGTCGAGCACCGCCAGGCTCAGCAGCCCGTGCTGGATGACTGGCCGCACCCAGCGCCTGGACGCGCTCACCCCGTCATCGAATTCGCGCAGGCCCAGGAGCATGCGCTCGCGGGCCTTGGCGGTCTGCGCGCTGGCCTTGTGCTGCAGCTCGCGCAGGTGGGCACTCTGCAGGGCGTAGTACTCGCTGAGCTTCATCTGCACCTGCAGCTCGATCAGTTGCACGCCGTTGTACAGCCACTGGCTGGCGCTGTTCAGGCGCATCACGGCGCGCTGCACGCCGGGCGGTAGCAGGGGCTTCAGGCGCAGGCTGGCGCCATTGATCGCGCCTTGCGTCTCGGCGATGGCCTGGCGCAGGGTGTCACGCAGGTTCAAGCCGGCATCGTCACTGGCGATGACCTTGCTCAGCGCCCCATAGAGCTTCTCGCTGTCGCCCCAGTCGGTGGGATCGGTGGTGGAAAAACTGGGCAGCAACGCGGCGAGCAAGGCCCGGTCGCGCAGGAGCACGGCGCGGTAGGGCGGGCTGTTGGGATCCTGCAGCCAGCGCTGCCACAGCGCCGCGCTGCTGCCCAGGGCAGGGGCGCGGGCTTCGCCGTCCGCGTCGGGGGCTTCGGTGACGCCACCGGCCAGGCACAGGGCCATGGTCTTGCTGTAGGCGATGCCGGACTCGCGGTCGTCGCCGTCGTAGTCGTGTTCCTCGATGGTGTGGAACAGGCTGCTGTCGCAGAGTTGGGTGTAGGCCTGGGTGTTCAGGTCGATGTAGCGCTGGTACTCGGCTTCCTGGCGTTCGTACTCGGCCTGGAAGCCTGCGCGCAGGGGCTCGTGGTAGCGCTCCTCGAGCCGGGCGACGCCGTCGCGGGCGCGCCGTTCGACCTCGCGCTGGCGCTCGACCTGCGGGTCGACGAACACCGGTGGGCCATCGCCGCTGTGGGGCTCGAAGGACGGGGTCTGCTGTTCGGCCCAGGGCCATTGCATGGCGCGCAGGGTCAGCAGGATCTGCGAGGTCTGCAGCTGATAGGCGCGCAGCGGGTCCTCGCGCCATTGCTGGCGCCGGGCGATCCAGTTGAGGCGCTGGTGGTTGTACTCCTGGACCAGGCCGACGGTGTCGTCGAGCACCAGGGCGAGCACGCCATGTTCGAGCTGGTGGCGGGCAATGGCGTTGATCAGGTAGCCGCGGGTGGCGGTCTGGCGCAGCAGGCGGCTGTGAAAGCCATGGACACTGTCGAAGGCGCCGGGCAGTTGCTGGTTGTACTCGAAGACCTGGCGGTCCACCTGCAGCTCGCTGAGGGTCATGGCCAGGCCGAGCTGGGCGGGGGCGCTGCGGGCGAGGGCGAGGTCCAGCACCTGGAAGCGCTCGGGCGGGGTCTTGGCGTTGCGGTAGGTATTGAGCACGCTGGGTGGCCAGGCGTCGCTGCTGAAGGCGATCCAGGCGGTGGAGAAGGCCTCGGTGTCGACGGTGAGGAAGGAGGAGGGGATGTCGTGGTTTTCGCCCAGGCACTGGCGGGCGAGCAGGCGCGGTGGCGCGGGTGGCGGCTCGATAGGGTTGAAGCGGCGCAGGTGGGCCTCGTCGGTGACTTCGTAGGCGTACCAGATGCGCTGGTCGAGCAGGAGATACAGGTAGCCGGTGCGCAGGGTGCGCAGCCCCAAGCGGGTGGCCACCTGGTCACCGCCGGCCAGGGGGTGGCGGTAGGCCGGGCGCAGGTCCGGGACCAGGGCGCGGCGCAGGGGCAGGATGGGCAGACCCTTGCGTTCGCAGGCCTGGCACTGGTCGTGGGGCAGGACGGATTCGGCGATGACGTGGGCGATTCGCTTGCTGAGGGTCATGGGCGTACTCCGGATTGAGGCAGGTTTGCAAGCACATACCGCCAGTTGGATTCGGTGTATTCGGCGAGTGTCTGGGTCAGCGGGATCTGCGCATGCACGGCTTTGTCGATCAGTGTGCGGAGCGCAGGGTAGGTATGCAGCTGCGGGCGCTGGCCGCGTAGGATGGTGAACAGCGCGGGTTTGTCGAGCAGGTGGCCGAAATCGACGTTGTCTTCGTAGCTGACCAGTTCGAGCACCAGCCTGAACGGGGTGCTGAGGGCTTCGTCGAGGGTGAACGAGACCACTTCGAACGGGTCCTGGCTGGCCAGGGGCTCGAAGCGGTAGCTCAAGTTGGATTGATTGGGCATGAGAGGTCCTTCGGATACGGCTGTCCATGAACGAGACAGTGCTCGCCGTTGCCTGGCTGTTGCGGAATGCCCCCGTCGGTTACTGCTGCATGAAGGCGTTGAGAGCCTCAGGCAGAGCGACGGTGACGCAGACCTGAAACACTAGCGAGGAACGGATTGTGGGTGGTCGACAGGGCTTCCCAAATCCGCGTAGGACGTTTCTCTGATTTTCCCTTTAAGGGCTATTTGGCAGCATTCGCTTACAGTTCTGGGGAGAACCTGCCTGAGGATGCCCATGCCCGAAGCCCGCGAGCAGATCGACGCCCGCATCGCCAGCCTTGCCGACTGGCGTGGTCCGCGCCTAGCCCGGCTCAGGGCGCAGATCCACCAGGCCTACCAGGACAAGCTCAAGCTGACCTTCGCCCAAGGCGCGCGCCTGTCCGACCCGGCCGGGTTGTTCAATGCCAGCCTTGAGGGCAACACCCGCCGGGCCATCGACCTATCATCCTGGTCCGTCATCACCCAGGCCTTGCGAGGGAGCCGGTGAGCGTCACACCGCCCGGGCGTTGAGCAGGCGCACGCCCAGGCCGATGAACAGTGCGCCGGTGGCGCGCTTGAACCAGGCGGCCAGGGGCGAAGCCTTCAGGCGCAGGCCGAAGCGCCAGGCGGTGAAACAGTAGAAGGAATGCACCAGGCAGACGATCAGCGAGCCGCTCAGGTACATCGCCGCGAACTGGCCGAAGATCGGCCGCCCGGGCTCGAGGAACTGCGGCAGGAAGGCGCAGAAGAACACCAGGGTCTTGGGATTGCTCACCGAGACCAGGAAGGCCTCCACGGCGATCCGCCATTGCGTCTGGGGTGGGGTCGCGACCACCTGGGTCGCCGGGGCGGCGGGGCCTCCTTTACTCAGCAACTGGCGCAGGCCTAGGTAGATCAGGTAGCCGGCGCCGGCCAGTTTCAGCACCAGGAACGCCGTGGGCAGCGAGATCAGCAGGGCGCCCACGCCCATCGCCACGGCGGTGATCGTCAGCAGTTGCGCGGTGAGGTTGCCGAACAGGGTCATGCCCATGCCGGAGGGGCCGTAGCGTAGGGCGTTGCGCACGGTCAGCAGGACGTTGGGGCCGGGGATCAGCGAGGTGAGCAGGTAGGCGAAGGAGAAGGTCAACCAGAGGTGCAGGGCCATGGGAGCGCGTCCTTTGCGCGGGGAAAATCGAACAATGCCAGCAATCGGGGCGGGCCGCCATGGGGGGGCTTGCGGACACATGAACTGTCGATCTGCTGGGGACAGTGTGGGAGCGGCGGTGCGCCGATGCGACGGGCCCCGCGAACACCCGCGAAGCGGGTGCCAGGGATTGCGCAACCTTCATCGCGGGGCAAGCCCGCTCCCACGTTCTATGCTCTACGTCCCAGACCTAGACCTGGGTGTCAGCGTGGCAGGCGCCCGCTGACGAAGTGCGCCACGTCGTTGAACCCAGGCGTCGAGGCATGGCCCGGTGTCACCAGCGAGTCGATGAACGCTTCGTCCTCCGCCGTGATCTTCACCTCCAGCGCGCCGGCATAGGTGTCCCACTGCGCCTCGGTGCGTGGTCCGACGATGGCCGAGCTGACCAGGCGGTTGTTCAGCACCCAGGCGATGGCGAACTCGACGATGCCCACGCCCTTGGCCTCGGTGTAGGCATGGATCTTCTGGGCGATGGCCAGCGACTCCTGGCGCCATTCCACCTCCATGATGCGCTTGTCCTGGCGGCCGGCGCGGCTGCCTTGGTCCGGGGTCGAGCCGGGCGCATACTTGCCGCTGAGCACGCCGCGGGCCAGCGGGCTGAACGGCACCACGCCCAGGCCATGGTAGGCGGCGGCGGTCAGTTGCTCGGGTTCGGCCTGGCGGTTGACGATGTTGTACAGCGGCTGGCTGACCACAGGCTTGGCCACGCCGAGTTTCTCCGCCAGGTTGCAGATCTCGGCGATGCGCCAGCCACGGAAGTTGGACACGCCCCAGTAGCGGATCTTGCCCTGGGCCAGCAGGTCGCCGATGGCGCGCACGGTCTCTTCCAGGGGGACCGAGTGGTCCTCGCGGTGCAGGTAGTAGATGTCCAGGTAGTCGGTGCCCAGGCGCGTGAGGCTGGCCTCGATGGCATTGAACAGGTGCTTGCGCGACAGGCCGCTGCGGTTCGGCACGCCATCGACCGGGCCGTAGCCGGCCTTGGAGGCGATGATCCAGTCGTGGCGGTTGCGCGCCACCGCCTCGCCGACGATCTCCTCGGAACGGCCGCTGTTGTAGACGTCGGCGGTGTCGACGAAATTGATGCCCTGGTCCCAGGCCTTGTCGATGATGCGCAGCGAGTCTTCGGTGCCGGTCTGCTCACCGAACATCATGCTGCCCAGGGTGAGGGCCGAGACGTGCAGGCCGGAGCGGCCGAGGGGGCGGTAGATCATTGCAGATAATCCTTTTCTGACGCCTTGAGGGGGGTTTCCCTCTTTTACACAGTTCCGTCCGGCATTGAAAGCGTGCGGCGGGCGCCGTTTCAATCCGGCCAGGCATCGATCAGATCACGCGCCTCGCGACTCGACAGCGGTCGTTTCAGCCGCTGCGACAGCACCGCCATGGCCCGTGCGTGGCCCTTGGCGATCACCGCCTCGACCTGGTCGTCCAGGCACTGCAGGGCGATGAAGTCGCCCTGTTCCGGGGTGCCGACGTACTCGATGCGGTTCCAGCCGCTGGCATGCCCGAGCACTTCGTAGGTGCGCCCGTGCTGGTAGGTCCAGAAAAACGGCACGTCGTCGTAGCGGCGGTGCTCGCCGAGCATGTTGGCGGCGGCGATCACCCCATGCTGCTGGGCCAGGCGCCAGTGCTCGATGCGCACCGGGCGTCCGGCCAGGGGGAAGGTGGCGATATCACCGGCCGCCCACAGGCCGTCGGCGGCCTGCAGGTGGGCATCCACCGTCAGCGAACGGTCCTCGGCCAGGGGCAGGTCGTGCAGGTAGCCGGTGGCCGGGCTGACGCCGGTGCCGAGCAGCACCAGCGGGGTTGCCAGGCGCTCGCCAGTGGCCAGCAACACGGCCTCGACCCGCTCCCGGCCTTCGAAGCCGCTCACCTCGGTCGGCCCGTGGAATACCACGCCCTTGCGCTCGCCCAGCTGCCGGGCCAGCGGGATGGCGTGACGCGTGACCACATGCACCTGCAGGCCGTACTTGCGCAAGGCGCTGGCGGCCTCCAGGCCGATGAAACCATCGCCGACGATCACCACCGGCTGGCCCGGCTCGGCCAGGTCGAGCAGCTGCGCGGCATCCGTGCGCGAGCGCAGCACGCAGATGCCGGGCAACTGCACGCCGGGGAGCTCGGGGCGCCTGGGTTTGCCGCCGGTGGCCAGCAGGGCGGCGTCGTACTTCAGCTTCTGGCCGTCGGCCAGGGTGATCACGCGCTTGCCGGCATCCACGGCGCGCACCTTGCCGTGCAGGCGCTGCAGCTGGCCGCGGCGCAGGGCGTCCGGGGCCAGCAGGGTCGGCACTTCGTCCACCGGCATCTGCCCGGCGATGACGAACTTGCTCAGGGCGGTGCGATCGTAGGCGTTCGGCTGTTCCTGGTCGATCCACAGCAGGCGCCCGGCAAAGCCATGCTCGAGCAGGGTGGCGATGGCGGCCGAGCCGGCGGCGCCGGCGCCCACCACGACGAAGGTGCGGGCGTCACTGTGGCGCGGCGGTGCTGTCTCGGGCAACGGCTGGTCGTCGACCCAGACCTGGCCATCCCTGAGCTCTACGGCATGGCGGCGCAGGCCGGTCAGGGCCGGCGGTTCGCAGACCGCGCCCTCGTCCACGGCGAAGGCGGCCTTGTGCCAGGGGCAGACCAGCAGCCCGCCACAGACCGCGCCCTCTTCCAGGGGCGCGCCCTCATGCGGGCAGTTGGCCTGGTAGGCCTTCACCAATTCGCCCTGGCGCACCAGGACGATGTCCTCGGTGCCGGCCTGGACGCGCAGGGGGCGGTGTTCCTCGAGCTGGTCGAGGCTGGCCACGGCGTGCAGGGTCATGGCGGATCTCCTCAGGCGTTGTGTTTCATTTGACGCCTGCCATGGGCCTGGACTGCGACGACCCGACGATCGGAGGTGGTCATTACAACTTTTCACAAAAACTTCAAATGAGACTAAATTGACTCAAATCGAATGTGTTAGTACCATTCGCGCCAAATTTAGTTAACGGCTCGGGTGAGTTCATGAGCAATTTGCGTGCAATAGGAGTGGCCAGCTGGCTGGCAGTGGCAGTAGCCCTGGCTGGCTGCGGGGCGGCCGATGAACAGCAGGTCGGCGCTGAAACGGCGTTTCCGGTGGAAATCGTGACCGTGGCCGCCGAGCCACTGGCCCTGGCCTCGACCTTGCCAGGCCGGGTCGAGCCGATGCGGGTGGCCGAGGTGCGTGCGCGGGTGGCCGGCATCGTCCTGCACAAGCGTTTCGAGGAAGGTGCCGACGTCAAGGTCGGCGATGTGCTGTTCCAGATCGACCCGGCGCCGTTCAAGGCCGCCCTGGCCCGCGCCGAGGCCGACCTGGCCCGGGCCCAGGCCGTGCAGCACGAAGCCCAGGCGCGGGTAAAACGCTATGCGCCGCTGGTGAAGATCGAAGCGGTGAGCCAGCAGGACTTCGACAGCGCCACCGCCGAGCTGCGCAGCGCCCAGGCCGCCGTGCGTTCGGCCCAGGCCGACGTGCAGACCGCGCGCCTGAACCTGGGCTATGCCACGGTCACCGCGCCGATCTCCGGGCGCATCGGTCGCGCCCTGGCCACCGAAGGCGCGCTGGTCGGGCAGGGCGATGCCACGCTGATGGCGCGCATCCAGCAGCTCGATCCGATCTACGTCGACTTCACCCAGTCCGCCGCCGACGCCCTGCGCCTGCGCCAGGCCCTCAAGGACGGCGCCCTCGGTGGCGGCGACGACAAGGCGCTGACGGCCCAGGTGGAAGGCACCGACTACCAGCGCCAGGGCGCGCTGATGTTCACCGACGTGGCGGTCGACCGCGGCACCGGCCAGGTCACCCTGCGCGGGCGCTTCGACAATGCCGACGGCATTCTCCTGCCGGGCATGTACGTGCGCGTGCGCACCCCCCAGGGCACCGACCAGCAGGCCATCCTGGTGCCGCAACGGGCGGTGCAGCGCGGCAGCGACGGCGAGGCGCGGGTGATGGTGGTCGGCACTGGCAGCCTGGCCGAGGCGCGCAGCGTGCGCACCGGCGTGATGCAGGGTTCGCGCTGGCAGGTCGTCGAAGGCCTGCGCGGCGGTGACCAGGTCATCGTCGGCAGCCCGGCCGGCCTGGCCCCGGGCATGCCCGTGGTGCCGGCACAGGCGCAGCCGGTCGCGGCGAAATAAGGCGAGGGTAGCGAGATGTCCAAGTTCTTCATCAATCGCCCCAACTTCGCCTGGGTCGTGGCGCTGTTCATTTCCCTGGCCGGCCTGCTGGTGATCCCGGCGTTGCCGGTGGCCCAGTACCCCAGCGTGGCACCGCCACAGATCTCCATCACCGCCACCTACCCGGGCGCTTCGGCCAAGGTACTGGTGGAATCGGTGACCAGCATCATCGAGGAGTCCCTCAACGGCGCCAAGGGCCTGCTGTACTACGAGTCCACCAACAACTCCAACGGCGTCGCCGAGGTGCTGGTGACCTTCGAGCCAGGCACCAAGCCGGACATGGCCCAGGTCGACGTGCAGAACCGCCTGAAGCAGGCCGAGGCGCGCATGCCCCAGGCGGTGCTGACCCAGGGCCTGAAGGTGGAGCAGGCCAGCTCCGGCTTCCTGCTGATCTACGCCCTGACCAGCAAGGCCGGCGACCGTGGCGACACCACGGCCCTGGCCGACTACGCCGCGCGCAACATCAACAACGAATTGCTGCGTGTGCCGGGCGTGGGCAAGCTGCAGTTCTTCGCCGCCGAAGCGGCCATGCGGGTCTGGGTCGATCCGCAGAAACTGGTGGGCTATGGCCTGTCCATCGACGACATCAACAACGCCATCCGTGGCCAGAACGTCCAGGTGCCGGCCGGCAGCTTCGGCAGCACGCCGGGTGCCAGCGAACAGGAGCTGACCGCGACCCTGGCGGTGCAGGGCACCCTCGATACTCCCGAGGCCTTCGCCGGCATCGTTTTGCGCGCCAACCCGGACGGCTCCAGCGTGCGCCTGGGCGATGTCGCGCGGCTGGCCATCGGCAGCGAGAACTACAACCTGTCCTCGCGCCTGGACGGCCACCCGGCCGTGGCCGGTGCGGTGCAGCTGGCGCCCGGTGCCAACGCCATCCAGACCGCGACGCTGGTCAAGGAGCGCCTGGCCGAGCTTGCGCAGTTCTTCCCCGAGGGCGTCGAGTACTCGGTGCCCTACGACACCTCGCGCTTCGTCGACGTGGCCATCGAGAAGGTCATCCACACCCTGATCGAAGCCATGGTGCTGGTGTTCCTGGTGATGTTCCTGTTCCTGCAGAACGTGCGCTACACCCTGATCCCGTCGATCGTGGTACCGGTGTGCCTGCTGGGCACGCTGATGATCATGAAGCTGCTCGGCTTCTCGGTGAACATGATGACCATGTTCGGCATGGTGCTGGCCATCGGCATCCTGGTGGACGACGCCATCGTGGTGGTGGAGAACGTCGAGCGGCTGATGGCCGAGGAGGGCCTGTCGCCGGTGGACGCGACCATCAAGGCGATGGGGCAGGTGTCCGGGGCGATCATCGGCATCACCCTGGTGCTGGCGGCGGTGTTCCTGCCGCTGGCGTTCATGTCCGGTTCCGTGGGGGTGATCTACCAGCAGTTCTCGGTGTCGCTGGCGGTGTCGATCCTGTTCTCCGGCTTCCTCGCCCTGACCTTCACCCCGGCGCTGTGCGCCACGCTGCTCAAGCCGGTGCCCCATGGCCACCATGAGAAGGGCGGTTTCTTCGGTGCCTTCAACCGCGCCTTCGCCCGCGTGACCGAGCGCTACTCGGTAATGAACAGCGCTCTGGTGGCCCGCGCCGGTCGCTGGATGCTGGCCTACGTCGGCATCCTGGTGGTGCTCGGTTATTCCTACCTGCGTCTGCCGGAAGCCTTCGTGCCTTCGGAGGACCTGGGTTACAGCATTGTCGACGTGCAACTGCCGCCGGGCGCCAGCCGGGTGCGTACCGACCACACCGCCGAGGCGCTGGAGCAATTCCTGATGTCCCGCGAGGCGACGGCCAGCTCGTTCATCGTCAGCGGCTTCAGCTTCTCGGGCCAGGGCGACAATGCCGCGCTGGCGTTCCCGACCTTCAAGGATTGGTCCGTGCGCGGCCCCGAGCAGTCGGCCGAGGCGGAAACCGCCGCCATCAACGCCCAGTTCGCGGCCAATGGCGACGGCACCATCACGGCGGTCATGCCGCCGCCGATCGATGGCCTGGGCAACTCGGGCGGTTTCGCCCTGCGCCTGATGGACCGTGGCGGCCTGGGCCGCGAAGCACTGCTGGCGGCCCGCGACCAGCTGCTGGCCCGTGCCAACGGCAACCCGGTGATCCTCTACGCGATGATGGAAGGCCTGGCCGAGGCACCGCAGCTGCGCGTGCAGATCGACCGCGAGAAGGCCCGCGCCCTGGGCGTGAGCTTCGAAACCATCAACAGCACCCTGGCCACCGCCTTCGGTTCGGCGGTGATCAACGACTTCAGCAACGCCGGGCGCCAGCAGCGCGTGGTGGTGCAGGCCGAGCAGGGTGAGCGCATGACCCCGGAAAGCGTGCTGCGCCTGTATGCCCCTAATGCCGCAGGCGAGCAGGTACCGTTCAGTGCCTTCGTCACCACCAAGTGGGAAGAGGGCCCGGTGCAGCTGGTGCGCTACAACGGCTATCCGTCGATTCGCATCGCCGGTGACGCCGCGCCCGGCCACAGCACCGGCCAGGCGATGGCCGAGATGGAGCGCCTGGTCAGCGAGCTGCCGCCTGGCATCGGCTATGCCTGGACGGGCCTGTCGTACCAGGAGAAGGTCTCCAGCGGCCAGGCCACGGCCTTGTTCGCCCTGGCCATCCTGGTGGTGTTCCTGCTGCTGGTGGCGCTGTACGAAAGCTGGGCGATCCCGCTGACGGTGATGCTGATCGTGCCGATCGGCGCCCTGGGCGCGGTGTGGGCGGTGATGCTCACCGGCCTGCCCAACGATGTGTACTTCAAGGTCGGCCTGATCACCATCATTGGCCTGGCGGCGAAGAACGCCATCCTGATCGTCGAGTTCGCCAAGGAGCTGTGGGAGAAAGGCTACAGCTTGAGCGACGCCGCCATTGAAGCCGCGCGCCTGCGTTTCCGCCCGATCGTGATGACCTCCATGGCCTTCATCCTCGGCGTGGTGCCGCTGGCCATCGCCACCGGCGCCGGTGCGGCCAGCCAGCGCGCCATCGGTACCGGGGTGATCGGCGGCATGCTCAGCGCCACCTTGCTGGGCGTGGTGTTCGTGCCGATCTGTTTCGTATTCGTGCTGAAGCTGCTCAAGCGCAAGCCGGCCCCCGTGCAACACGCTGTCGAGGTGACCAAGTGATGCTCATGCGCAATCTTGCAATTCCGTTCGCGCTGGCCGTCACCTTGGCCGGCTGCTCCATGGCGCCGACCTACCAGCGCCCCGAGGCACCGGTGGCGACCGCGTGGGGCGATGCCGCCGGCCACCACGGCAAGTCGGTGGAGCAACTGGACTGGCAGGCGTTTATCGTCGACCCGTCCCTGCGCCAGCTGGTGGGTACCGCGCTGGACAACAACCGCTCGCTGCGCCAGACCTTGCTCGATATCGAGCAGGCCCGCGCGCAGTACCGCATCCAGCGCGCCGACCGGGTGCCGGGCTTGAATGCCGGGGCCTCCGGCAACCGTCAGCACCTGCCGGCCGACTTGTCGAGCAATGGCCGCGAGGGTGTCAGCAGTACTTATCAGGTGGGCTTGTCGCTGCCGGAGTACGAGGTCGATTTGTTCGGCCGGGTGAAGAGCCTGAGTGATGCGGCCCTGGAACAGTACCTGGCCACCGAGGAAGTTGGCCGTGCCGCACGCATTGCCCTGATCGCCGAGGTCAGCCAGGCCTACCTGACCCTGGACGGCGCCGAGCGGCGCCTGGCGCTGACCCGCCAGACCCTGGCCAGCCGCGAGGATTCGCTGGCCCTGGTCGGCCAGCGGCGCGCTGCTGGCACGGCCACGGCGCTGGATCACCAGGAAGCACTGGGGCTGGTCGAGCAGTCGCGGGCCGAGCTCGAAGGCATCGTGCGCGAGCAGCGCCAGGCCTACAACGCCCTGGTGTTGCTGCTGGGCAGCGCGGACGCGGCCAAGGCGATCCCGGCCGAGCGCGGCGAGGCGCCGCTGGTCCTGCAGGACATCGCCCCAGGCGCGCCGTCGGCGCTGCTCGAGCGCCGCCCGGACATCCTCGCCGCCGAGCACCGGCTGCGGGCGCGCAATGCCGATATCGGCGCGGCGCGGGCGGCGTTCTTCCCGCGGATCAGCCTGACCGGCAGCTTCGGTACTTCCAGCGCGCAGATGTCCGGGCTGTTCGACGGCGGTTCGCGCAGCTGGAGCTTCATGCCGCAGCTGTCGCTGCCGCTGTTCGACGCCGGGCGCAACAAGGCCGGCCTGAGCCTGGCCGAGGCGCGCAAGGATTCGGCGGTGGCGGCCTATGAGGGCACGATCCAGACCGCCTTCCGCGAAGTCGCCGACGCCCTGGCCGCCACCGACACCTTGCGCCGCGAGGAAGCGGCGCGCCGGGCCCTGGCCGACACCAGCCGGGCGACCGTGGCGCTGGCCAAGGCGCGCTACGAGGGCGGCGTGGACAGCCACCTGCGCTACCTGGATGCGCAGCGCAGCGGTTATGTCAACGAAGCGGCCTTCATCGAGGCCAGCACCCAGCGCCAGCTGGCGTTGGTCGATCTGTTCCGCGCCCTGGGCGGTGGTTGGCCGGACGAGGGCTGAAAGACTCCTTTGGTTGGGGATTCCAACCGCTCGGCCCCGGGGGATCTTTGCCCGGGGCTTTTTTATTTGGGCTTACACAATCTGTGTAGGAGCGGCCTTGTGCCGCGAAAGGGCTGCACAGCAGCCCCAAGATCTCGTGGCGAAGCGCAGATTGCCGGGGCCGCTACGCAGCCCTTTCGCGGCACAAGGCCGCTCCTACAGAGGATCGTGGACAGGTTAATCCTGCAGCAGATCCGGGCTGTTGAAGTTGCTCAATCGCGGATCGTCCTCGACACACTCCAGCCCCTGGACGCTCGCCTGCAGCAACGCCTTCTGCAAACTCCGCTCCCCCGCCTGCCAGGCCTGCTCCAGCAGCGGCAGCAACCGCCGCGGCAACACACTGAACATCGGCTGCCAGTACCCACCTTGGCGTACCATGGCCGCGCTGTCGCGGGCCACCGCCAGGGCCAGCAGGTCTTCGATCAAGGCCCGGTCGATCCGCGGCGCATCGCAGGCCAGCAGCACCACCCATTCATGCCGCGCCACCTTGAGCCCGCTGATGACCCCGGCCAGCGGACCGGGAAAATCTGCTTCGGCATCGCCGACAAGCTGGTCGGCATACGCCGCATAGGCCGCCTGGTTGCGGTTGCAGGAGATCACCAGGTCATCGCTGAGCGCCCGCACGGCACGTTGCACATGGGCCACCAGCGGCTCGCCGCGCCAGGCCACCAGGCCCTTGTCGCGGCCGCCCATGCGCTGGCCACGACCACCGGCGAGGATAAGGATGGAACAGGGGGGGAGGGCGTCAGGCATGAAAAAGGGTTCCGGGCGGTCAATGCCGGGAACCCTCCCATTTACCGCGGGGCTTGTCCAGTCAGGCCTCGTGGGTAGCTGCCTCGGCCGTCCTTGTCCGGCCACGCCCGGCCAGGCGCATCACCACGACGAAGAACACCGGCACGAACACCACGGCGAAGGTGGCGCTGAGCATGCCGCCGATCACCCCGGTGCCGATCGCCTGCTGGCTGGCCGAGCTGGCGCCGCTGGCGATGGCCAGGGGCACCACGCCGAGGATGAACGCCAGCGAGGTCATCACGATCGGGCGCAGGCGCAGGCGCGCGGCCTGGATCGCCGCGTCCACCGCGTCGTGCCCCTGGTCCACCAGGTCCTTGGCGAACTCGATGATCAGGATGGCGTTCTTTGCCGACAGGCCGATCAGGGTGATCAGGCCGACCTTGAAGAACACATCGTTGGGCATCCCGCGCAGGGTCACGGCGAGTACCGCGCCGAGCACGCCCAGGGGCACCACCAGCAGCACCGCGGTGGGGATCGACCAACTTTCGTACAGCGCCGCCAGGCACAGGAACACCACCAGCAGCGACAACGCCATCAGCAGCGGGGCCTGGCTGCCGGACAGACGCTCCTGCAGCGACAGGCCGGTCCATTCCAGGCCGGAACCGGCCGGCAACTGGGCGACCAGGTGCTCGATCTCGGCCATGGCCTCGCCCGAGCTGTAGCCGGCCGCCGGCTCGCCGGAGATCGACACCGCCGGGTAGCCGTTGTAGCGGGTCAGCTGCACCGGTCCGGACTGCCAGTGGGCCGTGACGAAGGCGCCCAGGGGCACCATCTTGCCGCTGTTGTTGCGCACATGGATCTTCAGCAGGTCCTCGACCTGGCTGCGCCGGTCGCCTTCGGCCTGCACCACCACCCGCTGCATGCGGCCCTGGTTGGGGAAGTCGTTGACGTAGTTGGAGCCCACCGCAGTGTCGAGCACCGCGCCGATATCGGCGAACGAAACACCCAGGGCATTGGCCTGGCGCCGATCGATTTCCAGTTCCACCTGGGGGCTTTCGGCCAGCGAGGCTTCGCGCACATTGACCAGCACCTTGCTCTTGCGCGCCGCCTCCAGCAGTTGGTCGCGGGCCTCCATGAGCACGGTGTGGCCCATGCCGCCACGGTCCTGCAGGCGGAACTCGAAGCCGGTCGACTCGCCCAGGCCGTCCACCGGTGGCGGCAGCACCGCGTAGGCGATGGCGTCCTTGAGCTGGGTGAAGGCCAGGGTGGCGCGGTCGGCGATGGACTGCGCGCTGTCGTCGCCACCGCGTTCGGACCAGTCCTTGAGCGTGGTGAAGGCCAGCGCCGCGTTCTGCCCGCTGCCGGAGAAGCTGAAACCGAGGATCAGCGTGGTGTTGGCCACGCCCGGCTCTTCGCCGTTGTGCGCCTCGATCTGCTGCGCCACCTCGATGGTCCGCGCCTGGCTGGCGCCCGGCGGCAGCTGGATGTCGGTGATGGTATAGCCCTGGTCCTCGGTGGGCAGGAAGGCGGTGGGCAGCTGGCTGAAGCCGTAGCCGAGCACCGCCAGCAGCGCGGCATACACCAGCAGGTAGCGGCCGCTGCGGGCCAGGGCGTGGGTCACCCAGCGCTGGTAGCCGTTGCTCATGCCTTCGAAGCGGCGGTTGAACCAGCCGAAGAAACCCTTGCGCTCATGGTGCTCGCCCTTTTCCAGGGGCTTGAGCAGGGTGGCGCACAGCGCTGGGGTCAGGCTCAGGGCGAGGAACGCCGAGAACAGGATCGACACCGCCATCGACACCGAGAACTGCTGGTAGATCACGCCTACCGAGCCCTTCATGAAGGCCATCGGCAGGAACACCGCCACCAGCACCAGGGTGATGCCGACTATGGCGCCGCTGATCTGGCCCATGGCCTTGCGTGTGGCTTCCTTGGGCGGCAGGCCTTCCTCGGCCATGATCCGCTCGACGTTCTCCACCACGACGATGGCGTCATCCACCAGGATGCCGATGGCCAGCACCATGCCGAACAGGGTCAGCACGTTGATCGAGAAGCCCAGCGCGTTCATCACCGCGAAGGTGCCCATCAGCGCCACCGGCACCACCAGGGTCGGGATCAGGGTGTAACGGAAGTTCTGCAGGAACAGGAACATCACCGCGAACACTAGCACCATGGCCTCGACCAGGGTGTTGATCACCTGCTGGATCGAGACCTTGACGAACGGCGAGGTGTCGTAGGGGATGTCGTACTTCACCCCGGCCGGGAAGTAGCGCGCCAGCTCGTCGAGCTTCTGCTTGACCAGGCCCGCGGTTTCCATGGCATTGGCGCCGGGTGACAGCTTGACGCTGAAGGCGCTGGTGGCCTTGCCGTTCAGGCGCGTGCCGTACTGGTACTCCTGGGCGCCGATCTCGACCCGGGCGACATCACCGACGGTAACGGTCGAGCCGTCGGTGTTGGCGCGCAGGACGATGGCGGCGAATTCCTCGGGGGTGCTCAGCTGGCCCTTGACCACCACGTTGGCGGTGATCTCCTGGGTCGGCCGGCTGGGCAGGTCGCCGATGCTGCCGGGGGCGACCTGGGCGTTCTGCGCGGCGATGGCCTCGGCCACGTCGTTGGGCGTGAGGTTGAAGCCGACCAGCTTGGCCGGGTCGATCCAGATGCGCATGGCCCGCTCCGAGCCGTACAGCTGTGCCTTGCCGACGCCCTTGATGCGGCGGATCTCGTTCATCACGTTGCGCGCGAGGATGTCCGACAGGGCGATCTCGTCGAGGCTGCCATCCTCGGAGGTGAGGGTGGCCAGCAGCAGGAAACCGGTGGACACCTTTTCTACCTGCAGGCCTTGCTGGGTCACCGGGCGCGGCAGGCGCGACTCGATTACCTTGAGGCGGTTCTGCACGTCGACCTGGGCCAGGTCCGGGTTGGTGCCGGGCTGGAAACTGGCGGTGATGGTGGCGCTGCCCAGGCTGCTCTGCGACTCGAAGTAGAGCAGGTTGTCGGCACCGTTGAGCTCCTGCTCGATGATGCTGACCACGCTCTCGTCCATGGTCGCCGCCGAGGCGCCCGGGTAGACGGCGTAGATTTCCACCTGCGGCGGCGCCACGTCGGGGTACTGGGCCACCGGCAGCTGCGGGATGGCCAGGGCGCCGACCAGGAGGATGAACAGGGCGACCACCCAGGCAAATACCGGGCGGTCGATGAAGAACTGCGGCATGGATCAGGCCCTCATTGGCCGGTGTGTTGGGCGACCGCGGAGGCGCCCGGCTGCTCGTCGACCTGGACCTGGTCCCCGGCCTTGACGTGTTGCAGGCCCTCGACCACCACGCGATCACCGGGGGCCAGGCCCTCGCTGACGATCCAGCGATCACTCTGGGCGCTGCCCAGGACCACCTGGCGTTCGCTGATGCGGTCCTGCGGGTCGACCAGCAGCACCTTGGGCACGCCGGCGCTGTCGCGCAGGATGGCGCGCTGCGGCACGCTGATGCCCTGGGGCTGTACGGCCTGGTCCAGGCGCACGCGCACGTAGCTGCCTGGCAGCAGGTCGAGGTCGGGGTTGGGGAACTCGCTGCGCAAAGTGATCTGGTTGGTGCTTGGGTCGACGCTGATGTCCGAGAACAGCAGCTTGCCGGCCAGCGGGTAGGCGCTGCCGTCATCCTGGATCAGCGTGGCCTTGACCTGGCCCTGGCCGACCTGCTGCAGCTCGCCGGCGCGCAATGCGCGGCGCAGGGCATTGAGCTCGCGGGTCGACTGGGTGACATCGGCATGAATCGGGTTCAACTGCTGGATGGTGGCCAGCGGCGTGGTTTCGCTTTGCCCGACCAGCGCGCCCTCGGTCACCAGGGCGCGGCCGATGCGTCCGGAGATCGGCGCGGTGACGGTGGCGTAGCCCAGGTTCAGGCGTGCCCGTTCCAGCGCCGCCTTGGCTTCGCCGACCGCAGCATCGGCCTGGAGGAAGGCGGCGCGGGCGTTGTCGTACTCCTGGCGGCTGACCGCCTTGTCGTCGACCAGCTCGCGGTAGCGCTGCTCCTGCAGGCGGGCCTGGTACAGGGTTGCCTCGGCCTTGGCCAGGCTGGCGCGGGCGCTGTCGAAGTCGGCCTTGAACGGCGCCGGGTCGATCAGGAACAGCACATCACCTTGCTTGACGTCGCTGCCTTCGCGGTACACCCGCTTGAGCACCACGCCGGCTACCCGGGCGCGCACCTCGGCGGTACGCGGCGCGAGGATGCGGCCGCTCAGTTCAGTGCTGATCGCCAATGGCTGCACGGCCAGGGTCTCGACCCGGACCTGGGAAGGCGGGGCTTGTTCTTCCTGTTCGGCGGCGTCGTTGCAACCGGCCAGGGAAAGGGTCATCAGCGCCAGCAGCGCCAAGGGGCGCAGGCGCGAAGGGCAGGGAATGGACATACGGATCTTCCAGGTTTGATCCAGCGTATGCTAAAGCAGCCGTTCGGGTGGCGGCTGTTAAGCTGTGTTGGGCGTGTGTGAAAAAGTGTGAACAATCGGCGGTGGCCCGCCCAGGATTCTATATCCTGCCTTACTTCAATCTTTCGTCAAATCCCCTTATGCCGAACATTCTCCTGGTCGAAGACGACAGCGCGCTGTCCGAGCTGATCGCCAGCTACCTGCAACGCAACGATTTCCATGTCCGGGTGATCGCCCGCGGCGACCATGTGCTGGACGAGTTCCGCCGGCAGAAACCGGACCTGGTGATCCTCGACCTGATGCTGCCGGGCCTCGACGGCCTGCAGGTGTGCCGCTTACTGCGCCAGGAAACCCAGGGCCTGCCGATCCTCATGCTGACCGCCCGTGACGACAGCCACGACCAGGTGCTGGGGCTGGAAATGGGCGCCGACGACTACGTCACCAAGCCTTGCGAACCCCGGGTGCTGCTGGCCAGGGTGCGCACCCTGCTGCGCCGCAGCAGCGTAAACGAACCGCGCCTGGACAGCGACCTGATCCAGGTCGGCGGCCTGCGCATCGACCTGGCCGAGCGCACGGTCAGCTGGCGCGGCGAGGAGGTGGAGCTGTCCAGTGGCGAGTACAACCTGCTGGTGGTGCTGGCGCGCAACGCCGGCGAGGTGATGAGCCGCGACCGTATCCTCCAGCAACTGCGCGGCATCGAGTTCAATGGCACCGATCGCTCGGTGGACGTGGCCATCTCCAAGCTGCGCCGGCGCTTCGACGACAGCGCCGGCGAGGCGCGCAAGATCAAGACCGTGTGGGGCAAGGGGTATCTGTTCAGCCGGGTCGAGTGGGAGTACTGACAGGCCATGCTCAAGATCCTGGTGCGGCTGTACCTGGTGATCATCGTCGCCTATGCCGGGGCGATCGCGCTGATCCCCGACACCATCGTCGGACTGTTCCATGAGCGTTTCATGGCCTACAACCTCGAGCAGGCCAAAGGCGTGCAGACCCTGATCGTGCGCCAGTTCCAGCAGGCGCCGCGGGAGCAGTGGCCGGCAGTGGAAAAAGACCTGGCCGAGGTGTTCAAGCCGCTGCAAGTGCGCCTGCTGCGCATGGACGAGGCCGAGCTGAGCGGCGAGGAAAAAGCCCGGCTCGAGCATGGCCTGTACGCGGTGCGCATGGCCGACTGGGGCTACTACGAAACGGTACTGGCGCCGCTGGATTCGCAATGGCTGGTGCGCCTGCACTCGCCGGACGATCCGCTGGACATCAACGTGCTGTCCTGGGGCGTGACCGTGCTGATCGGCGCGGCCATGCTTGGCTGCCTGCTGCTGTGGGTATGGCCGCACTGGCGCGACCTCGAACGGTTGAAGGACACCGCCCGGCGCCTGGGGCGCGGCGAGATGTCCGAGCGCACGTCTATTTCGCCACGCTCGAACATCGGTGAACTGGCCGGGGTGTTCGACACCATGGCCAGCGACCTGGAGCGCCAGGTCAACCAGCAGCGCGAACTGCTCAACGCGGTCTCCCATGAGCTGCGCACGCCGCTGACGCGTCTGGACTTCGGCCTGGTGCTGTTGTTCGACGAGGTGCCGCCGGCCAGCCGCAAGCGCCTGCTGGGGCTGGTGGGGCACGTGCGCGAGCTGGACGAGCTGGTGCTCGAGCTGCTGTCCTACAGCCGCCTGGACAGCGTCGACCAGGCCCGCGAGCGGGTCGAGGTGTCGTTGCTGGAGCTGGTGGACAGCGTGCTCGGCAGTTTCGCCGAGGAGCTGGACAACCGTGGCATCCGTTGGGAGGTGCGCTGCGAAACCGACCTGCCGCGCTTTGTCCTCGACCCGCGGCTGACCGCCCGCGCCGTGCAGAACCTGGTGCGCAACGCCATGCGCTATTGCGATGAAAGCCTGCTGCTGCGCCTGCGCCGGGAAGAAGACGGCGCCTGCCTGGTGACCGTGGAGGACGATGGCATCGGCATCCCGACCGAGGAGCGTGAGCGGATCTTCCAGCCGTTCTATCGCTTGGACCGTAGCCGTGATCGCAATACCGGTGGGTTCGGGTTGGGATTGGCGATCAGCCGCCGGGCCATCGAAGGGCAGGGGGGCACGCTGACGGTGGCGCAGTCGGCGCTGGGTGGGGCGCAGTTCAGGATTCGCTTGCCTGCTGGTTGATTCAGTGCCTGGGCCGGCCTCATCGCGGGGCAAGCCCGCTCCCACGCTGGTGATGAAGGCAGGTGATGAAGGCAGGTGATGAAGGCAGGTGATGAAGGCAGGTGTTGGAGGCAGGTGATGGAGGCTGGCGTGGGAGCGGGCTTGCCCCGCGATGTTCATTGCCCTGACAGGCTTGCCGACCAGGTCACGAAGCGGTTCTTGCCGGTGTGCTTGGCCTCGTACAGCGCCTGGTCCGCCCTGATCAGCGCCATGCTCAGGCTATCGCCGCTGTCGATCCGGGCCAGGCCGATGCTGATGGTCACCGGATGCGCGCCGAGGTCCTCGCGCACCCGCCGGCACAGCGCCGCGACCTGCTGTTCGGCGCCGGCCTCGTCCAGCCCCTGGAAGAAGATCGCGAATTCCTCGCCGCCCAGCCGGGCGATCTCGTAGCCGGTCATCGCCGCTTTGATATGCGCCGCCACGCGCTTGAGCACCTCGTCGCCGATGTCATGTCCGAAGCGGTCGTTGACTTGCTTGAAGTTGTCGATGTCGATCATCGCCAGGAACTGCCCGGCATCCGCCTGGCGCAGCTGCTTTTCGGCCTTGGCCATGAACGAGCGGCGGTTGGGGATTTCAGTCAGGGCGTCGATGTAGGCCTGTTCCAGCAGCACCTTGGTCAGGTAGAAGTTGTGCAGCTTGGCCTGGCGGATGCGCAGGTAGCTGTAGATCACCAAGCCGCTGAGGAACACCGCGTAGCTGAGCAGCATCGCACCCTCGAGCTCCAGGGCCTCGATACGCGTGTGGTAGAAGGGGTTGAGCATGAGCCAGGTGATGGCCATGGCGCAGAAGAACGACCAGCGCCGCACCGGTAGTACCGAGACGGCGTAGAGCACCGTCGACACCCCGAGCACCAGCCACACCGGGCGCAGGACGATGGGGATGCCCTCGATCACCAGGCGCATGGCCAGGGTGATCACTGCCACGAACAACAGGTTGAGCACGTCGAAATGCTGGCTCTTGCGGGTGAAGCCCAGGACCACGCAGAGGCTGCACAGCAGGGCGATGAATATCCCCGACAGCCAGGTGAAGCCCTGGCCGCCGAGGTAACTGACGATCAGATCGAAGATCAGCCAGATGGCGATGCCGATGCAGAAGATCAGCAGGCAGAAGCGGCGCATGGCCTCGAATTCGTGCTGGCGGAACTCGGCGCGCAGGGCGGCGGGGGCGACCTGTTGGCGGATGTGGGCTTCGAGGGTTTTGTACATGGGGATGGTGTCTGTGGCCGTGTAGGAGCGGCCTTGTGCCGCGAAAGGGCCGCGCAGCGGCCCCAGGATTTCAGCGTTCATGCAAAGATCGTCGGGGCCGCTGCGCGGCCCTTTCGCGGCACAAGGCCGCTCCTACAGCGAGTCCGGTTTCAGCACGTCCCTGGCCCAGGGCCGGTAGCGCAAGGCGAACACAGCCTCTGCGTGGCAACCCCCGCTCAGCGTCGGCTGCGCAGGTTCCGCGCGGAACGGTTGCCCCGGCTGGCTGACCTGGCGAAACGCCTCGCGCACGATACCCACCCGACAGGGCAGGGCCTGTTCGTAGCCCTTTCGCACCAGCGGCGGCAGGCGCCCGGTGCCGGCACCATCCTGCCACCACACGTTCAGGCCAAGACTTGCCAGTTGGTCCAGCCACGCGCCATTGACCCGAGGCGACAGCTGGCCGGCGCTGAAGGCGCTGATATGCAGGGGCTTGTCCAGTTGTCGGTTGAACGCCTGCAACTGCGTGTACAGCGCCTCGCGCCTGGCCGCATCGCGAAAGTGCAGGTCGTCCAGCTCCAGCGGCAGGTACCAGCCGGACACCGGCAGCGCCCAGTCGGCCTTGAGTTGCTGGTACTGGGTGAGGGAGCGGCCCAGCTGCGCCTTGAAATAGCTGTTCAGGCCTTCGCCGTCGAGCTGTTCGAGCCGCTGGTAGTAGGCCGGATCCATGTACAGCCCCAGCACCAGCTCCAGCCCCTGGGTCCGCGCCTCGCGCAGGCTGTCGGCGAGCCAGCCGTTGGCGCCGCCGAAGTCGCTGTCGCCGTAGGCGCTCCACTGCACGATCAGGGTCTTGCCACCCTGGGCCTTGGTGGCGCGCCACAGCTGTTGCCATTGCGCGTGGGTGACGTTGGCATCACGGTTGAGCGGCTGGTAGAACAGGCGCTGGTCGGCCTGGGCGGGCAGGCACAGGGCGAGCAGGCAGAGCGCCAGGAAGGTACGCATCAGAAGTTCATCTCCACACCCAGCAACACGCCGTTGGCGCGCTCGTAGAGGTTGCCGCCCAGTGCCTGCTGGTACTCGGCGCGCACTTTCAGCGAGCCACGGTAGGCGTTGTAACGGTCATCGTCGAACCACCACTGCCAACGCACGCCGACCCCGGCGCGGGCGTCCTGGCGCCAGTCGTTGCTCGGGTCCTGGCTTGAGAACTCGAGGAAGCCGTAGGGCATGATGGTCTGCGGCGACTGGCTCGGCAGTTTCCAGGCATGGCCCTGCTGGAAGCGCGACAGCCAGGCATGATCGCCGGCCCGGGTCCACCAGGCAGCGTCCAGGTAGAGGAAACGCTCGTCCCAGTCGTCCTCGTCGATGCGCCAGTCGTTGCGGTACCGGCCCTGGTCGAGGAACGAGGCGGTGGCGCGCAGCAGCAGGTCGTTGCTCGACTCGGCGTTGTGGCGCAGGTCGCCCCAGTTGCCGCCGACCTTGGCCGGGCTGAGCAACTCGCCCAGGCTGAGGCCGCTGTAGTGCGTGCTGTCGATCTGGCGCTGGTGGTACAGCTCGGCGTACAGGTTGAGGTTGGCCTGGCCGAGCGGCTTGTAACGTAGGCCGACGCCGGTGCCCATGCTCTGGGCGTAGTCGGTGCGGCTCTGGCCACCGAACAGCACGCGTCCATACACCGACAGGGTGCTGCCGTTGCGGCTGGGCTCCTCGCCCAGGGCGTGGTCCCACATCGCCAGCTGCACGTTCTGCGATTGCGCCCGGCGTGAGCTGCCGGCGCGCGCGCCGTCGTCGAGGAACTTGTCGTTGGTCGAGGTGCCGGCTGGCGACCAGGTGCTGGCCAGGGTGATGGTATCGCGGCGCGACAGCGCTTCATGGGCGCGGCGCTGACGGTATTTGCGCGCTTCCAGGCTGCCGTACTCGTCGTCGCCGTCGACCAGGTTGCGTTCCACGTCCAGCACCCGGCGCAGTTCGCGGCGGGCCGAGGCGCTGTCCTCGGCCTCGTCGTAGCGCAGCGCCAGGGTCTCGCCCAGGCGGTAGTCCTCGGGGAAGTCGCGGGTGGCGCGTTCCAGGTAGGGTATGGACTGGCGTCGTTGCTGCTTGTCTGCCGAGCCGGCCAGGCGCATGCCGTAGTCGGCCCGGTAGCGCGGCTGGTCCGGCGCCAGGCGCACGGCCTCGGCCAGCCAGGCGGTGCTCTGGGCGCTGTCGCCGGCCTGCTGGGCGGTGCCGGCGGCGGCGTAGTAATGATCGGCACGCGGGGTGTGGCGCAGGGCTTCGCGCTGGAAGGCGAGGGCCTGCTGGGTGTCGCCCTGGCGCTGGGCAATGGCGGCGCCCAGGGCCCAATCGTCGGCACTGAGGTGCGCGGCCGCGTCCCAGTGGCGGCGGGCGGCGTTGGCGTCGCCGGCGTTCAAGGCACCACGCGCCGCGGTCAGGCGAGCATTGTCGGTCCAGGCGTCGGCCGGCAGGCTGTTCCAGATCGGCAGCGCCGCCTCGGAGTCGCCCGAGGCCTCCAGCGCGTAGGCCAGGGGCAGGCGGCTGCCGGTGTCGCCCAGGCGTTCGGCGGCCTGGTAGTAGATGACGGCTTCGCCGGGCTGGTCGGGCATGGCGCAGCGGCCCAGGGCGCGATACTGGCCAGCTTCGCTCGGGTTGGCCGGGATGGCCTTGCGCACCGCGTCGCACTGGCCGGCCTCGGCCAGGCGGGCGAGCAACAGGCCGCGGGTGGCGGCATCGACCCGCGGCACCAGGGCAAGCATGCGCGGGGTGTCCAGTGGGCCGTCGTTGCGCGCATAGAGGTTGCCCAGGCGTTGCAGCAGCGAGGGCGTCAACCGACCCTGGCGGCGGTCGTAGGCGTTCTCCAGCAGCTGCCGGGCGTGTTCGGCCTGGCCGCGTTCGAGCAGCATGAACGTGGCTTGTTCCAGCGCCGCGAGGCCGCCGGTCTGGCGGTAGCGTTGCTCCCATTGTGCCGCCGTGCGTGGCTGCGGCGGCTGCGCGGGTTCACCGTACAGACGCTGCTTGAGGATGGCGTAGCTGCGTGGATTGTCGCTTGCCTGGCACTGGGCGAGCTGCTCGCGGGCCAGCTTCAGGTCCTTGTGCGACAGCCAGTCGACGGTCTCCAGGCACGGGCGCTGCAATTCGTTGCTCAGCAGGCGCACCAGCGCCGCGTCGTCGCCCTCGCGGGCCAGCTCCCAGAGTTGCCTGCGTTGTTCGGGATGCTGCAGTTGATCGGCCGGCAGGCTCTGCAGCCAACGCTCGGCCTGCTGGTTGTGGCCCATGGCGATGGCGCGGTTGGCCATGGCCAGGCGGGCGTGGGTCGCCGCCTCCTGGGACGGCGCGCTGGCCAGCAGCTTGTTCAGGCCCTTTTCATCGACCTGCTGGATGTAGGCGTTGGCCAGGCGCTGCCAGTCCTGCGGCGGCAGTTCGCCCTTGTCGGCCAGGGGTTGCAGCTGGTCGATGGTCTCGCCCCAGTTGCGCAGTTGCTCGGCAAAGTTAGCCCGGGTCATGCGCAGCACCATGCCGTCGTCGCGCACCGGCAACTGGTTGAGCCACTCCAGGGCCTTGGCCGCGCCACCGAACTTGGCCAGGCTGACGCTGTAGGCCTGCCACAGGCGCACGCGCTGCTGGCCCTGGCTGTCGGCCAGCCAGGCCTCCACCTGGCTCGCCGCGGGCGGGTCCTGCTCGATCCAGGTCAGGCGCAGTTCGAGCAGGGCGTCGGCGTGCTCGGGGTTGTCGTCGAGGTCCTCGGCGATGGCCTCGGCCTCCTTGTAGCGGCGCTGGTGGGCCAGGGATTCGGCCAGCAGGGCGCGGGCCTCGTTGTTGTTGGGCACGCGCTTGAGTACATGACGGGTCAGGCGCTCGACCTCCGCCCAGTTGTCCTTCTGCGCTTCCCGGTAACCACGCTCCATGAACGGGTAGCTGGTGAAACGCTGGAAGTCGGTCATCGGCTTGGTCGGCGCGGCCAGGGTGGATGAGCACAGCAGCAGGCTGGCGAGGGTCAGGGAAAGACGGGGCGTCATGCCACCTCCCGGGTCAGTTCATAGGCGGCCTGCTGTTCGCTGGCCTGCTCGGCGAGGGCTTGCTGCAGCACCTCTTCGGTGATGATGCCGCGGGCGATCAGGTGCTCGCCCAGGCTCTGCTGCTCGGGGCTGAAGTCGATCAGCGCCTGGTTGAACAGGGTCACTGGCACCATGCCGCGTACCTGCAGCAGCGTGCCGAGCATCACCTGGTGGATGCCCACCTGCTCCAGCAGGGTAGCGTCGTCCTGATGACGTTCGAGTACCGCGAGCATTTCGCGGGTCTCGGGCTTCTGCCAGGGGCTCGGGTAGTGGTAGCGCAGGCCCAGGGTGACCCGACCTTGCGGCGCCAGGCGGGCGTGCACCGGGCGCTTGAGCTGGCGGCTGATCACCCCCAGCGAGACCTGGCTGACCGGGCTCTCGCTGGCCAGCACCAGGGTGTCGCCGTCTTCGTCCACCGGCAGCACGCCGTAGTGGGTGGCGAGTTTGCGCGGCAGCTTGGCGATCAGCGCAGGCTCAATCTTGAACGGGTTCAGCGGCGCCCAGGGCAGGTCCAGCTGTTCAGCCAGGGTCTCGACCAGTTGCTCGCTGCTCAGCCAGCCGCGCAGCAGCAGCTCGCGGCCCAGGCGCCGGCGGACCGGGCTGGTGATGGCCTGCTCCAGTTGGGTCTCGGTTATCAAACCTTTCTCCACCAGGCGCTGGCCCAGCGGTGTGCGCGCAGGCGCGGCGAGGGCGGGGAACTCGTGGGTGGTCTTGTCCCAGGCCACCCGCCGCGAATCGCCCATCTCCATCACCTGGCGCAAGGCGCGCAGGTTGGCGAAGAAGTTGACGAAGTTGCTCCACATCATCCGCGGCGCCGACAGCAGGCCCTCGAAGATGCCGTAGTAGCGGGTAACGAACCAGAACCGCTGGAACAGGCGGTTGAACAGCAGCAGGCCGTTGAGCCACAGCAGCGTGGTCAGCAGCTTGCTGTCGCTGAGGATCGACATGAAGCGCCACGACTCCGGCGCGATCACCGTGACCAGCCACATCGCCAGCAGCACCAGCAGCAACAGGTTGACCAAAAAGCTCAGCAGGTAGGCGAACAGCCCGCGACGGTCGCGCCAGAGGAAGTAGTTGAGCGCGCCCTTGCGGCTCCAGCCGAGGTTGCTGGTGCCCTGGAACACGATGCCGACGATCCACCGCGATTTTTGCCGGATGGCGTGCTGCCAGTCCCGCGGGAAGTGCTCGCGCACGCAGATCACCTGGGCGAACTCGCGGCTCATGCCGGGGCGCCAGTCCTGCTTGAGGGCCAGCGCCGGGTCGGTGATGGAGTAGCGGGCGAAGATGCACTTCATGCCTTTTTGCTTGAGGCGAAAACCGATGTCGTAGTCCTCGGTCAGCGATTGCACGTCGAAGGCGATGCCGTCGCCGTCCTCGAGCAGGGCACTGATCGCCCGGCGGCTGAAACAAGTGCCGACTCCGGCGCTGGGCACCTGGCCGGTGAGCGCCTCGCGGACGATGACGTCCTTGCCGTGGTTCTCGGCGAACTCGTCGACATAGTGGCCGGCGGTGAAGCCTTTCCATTCCGGGGCGTAGGGGTACACCGGGATCTGGATCATGTCCTTGTTCGGCAGCAGGTAGTTGAACAGGCGCAGTTCCATGGGCGAGATGACGTCCTCGGCGTCATGCAGGATGAACCCGGCGAACTCGATGCGCGCGTCCTGCTGGAAGCGCAGGATGGCGTCGATGATGTTGTTCAGGCAGTCGGCCTTGCTGGTCGGGCCGGGGCGGGCGCAGACCACCTTGTGCACATTGGGGTAGTGCAGGCACACGGCGTCGACGTCGGCCTGGGTCTGCGGGTCGTTGGGGTAGGTACCGACGAAGATCTGGTAGTTCTCGTAGTCAATGGTCGAGGCGGCCAGGCGCGCCATCTCGCCGACCACGCCGACCTCGTTCCAGGCCGGCACCATGATCGCCAGGGGCTTTTCCGGCACCTCGAACAGGCGCTTCTCGTCGGCCTTCTCGAACTTGTCGTAGATCCGGAAGCGCCGGATCAGCTTGCGCCCCCAGTAGCACAGGTCGATGAACAGGTCGTCCAGGCCGAGCACGAACATCAGTGTCGCCAGGATGATGGCAAGGATCTTCAGGCCGAACAGGACATAGGTGAGGAAATCGATGAAGACCAGGCTCATGCGTTGTCCCGTGCGGCGGATTGCTCGGCGAACCAGCGGCTCAGGCGTTCGGCGATGCGCTCGCTGGCGTGGCCGTCGCCGAAGGGGGTGAACACCTGCGCCATGCGCGCGTAGGCGTCCGGGTTGTCGAGCAACTGGCTGGTCTCGTGGACGATGCGCTCGGTCAGGGTGCCGACCAGCTTGACCGTGCCGCCCTTGAGCACGGCGGGACGCTCGGTGACCTTGCGCAGCACCAGCACCGGCTTGCCCAGGGCGGGCGCCTCTTCCTGCACGCCACCGGAGTCGGTGAGGATGATATGGGCGCGGTTCATCAGCCAGACGAAATGCGGGTAGTCCTGGGGCGCGACCAGGTGGATGTTGTCGCGGCCGGACAGCACGCTGTACACCGCGTGCTGCACCTGCGGGTTGAGGTGCACGGGGTAGAGGAATTGCACATCCGGGTAGCGCAGGGCGAGCTCCGCCAGGGCCAGGCAGATGCGTTCGAAGCCGCTGCCGAAGTTCTCCCGGCGGTGGCCGGTGATCAGCACCATGCGCTGGTCGTCGCGCAGCACCTTGAGCGGGGATTCGGGCGCGGGGCGCCAGTTGTCCCGGTGCAGCTTGTCGCGCATCCACAGCAGGGCGTCGATCACCGTGTTGCCGGTGACCTCGATATGCTCGGGCGGCACGCCCTCGCGGATCAGGTTGGCGTCGGAGTCGCGGGTGGGGGTGAAGTGCAGGTCGGCGAGCACGCCGGTCAAGCGCCGGTTGGCTTCCTCGGGCCAGGGCTGCTGCAGGTTGCCGGTGCGCAGGCCGGCCTCGACATGGCCGATGGGAATATGCCGGTGGAAGGCCGCCAGCGAGGCGATGAAGCTGGTGGTGGTGTCGCCGTGGACCAGGACGATATCGGGCTTGACCTGCTCGTAGGCGCGGTCGAGCTTGTCCAGCAGGTCGCGGGACAGGCCGTTGAGGGTCTGGTTCTGAGTCATCACCTGCAGGTCCTGGTCGACCGTGAGGCCGAAGGCGGTCAGGACCTGCTCAAGCATTTCGCGGTGCTGGCCGGTGGAGCAGATATGCAAGTCGACCTCAGGCCAGTCGCGCAGGACGCGGGCCAGCGGGGCCATCTTGATCGCTTCAGGGCGGGTACCGAATACCATCATCACGGTGTAAGCCATCGTGTAGTTCCTCGTTCGATTCCCTGGACGAAGTTGTACGACGTGTCGCCGCTTGCCAGTCATAGATACAAGCAGTCGATCACGGGGTTGTCCAATGCGCGGCCTGCGCCGGACGGTGCGGTGCAGGCGCTTGCGGAAGTGCCACGGAGGCGGGGGTCGTGTCGGCACTTGACGGGCCGGACGCCAGGGAGGGGTGGTGCGGAAACGTTTATGCTAGCTTTTCTTGATTGAACGGTCAGTCAATAAAGTATTTCCGACTTTTTCTTACAGCCTTCTTCTTGTAGCTTTGTAGGTCTTTTCTTCGGGGAGCTGAACATGCAAGGCAAGGCGCGCAAGGTCGTCCAGGCCATCCTTTACGAGGCCATCGCCGTGGCCTGCGTGGCGCCGGCGCTGGAGCTGGCATTCGGCGCCGGCATGGCCCAGTCGACCGTGCTGTCGATCCTCATGTCGGGCATCGCCATGAGCTGGAACATGGCCTACAACTGGGCGTTCGAGCGTTGGGAGGCACGCCAAAGTCAGCGTAGCCGCACCTTCCTGCGGCGCCTGCTGCATGCCCTGGGCTTCGAGGGTGGGCTGGTGCTGATCCTGCTGCCGCTGGTGGCCTACTGGCTGGACATCGGGCTGTGGGCGGCGCTGGTGACCAACCTGGCGCTGTTCGTGTTCTTCTTTGTCTATGCGTTCGTGTTCCAGTGGGGATTCGACAAGGTCTTCGATGTGCCGGTGTCGGCGCAGGAAGTGGCCAAGGGGTGTTGATGGCGGGGATTGTGTAGTGGCGTAAAGGTGCCTGGCGACAGGTTTGCAGCGCCCATGAGATCGAGCGCCGCCCGCGCGGCGCATCGCGACGCAAGGCCGCTCCTACATTTGTTGCAACGTGCCGAACCTGTCAGGCCATGGTTGCCCGCCTTGGTGCATGCCTTGAGACAGGTGAGGCGCCAGTGGTGCACACCCCAAAACCGCGTCATACCAACAAGGCGGACTCGGTAATGGCACAGGATTGACTGGCCCGAAACAGATGTAGGAGCGGCCTTGCGTCGCGATGCGCCGCGCGGGCGGCGCTCGAACTCATAGGCGCTGCAATCCTGTCGCCGAACACCTCGAAACACCCCACCATCTGCAATTTCCCACGCCCACCCGATTTCCCCTTCACCCCCCACATCGCCATAATCCCCCCTCCACCCTAGCCAGACCCGCACCAATGCCGCGCCCGATCATCCTGCCGCTCGCCGAGAACTACCGCCATGGCGAGCACATCGCCCCGCACTGCCATGACCGCGCCCAGCTGATCCACGCCATCAGCGGCGTGGTCACGGTCAGCGCCCGTGAAGGCAGCTGGGTGGTCCCCCCGGGGCGCGGGGTCTGGGTGCCGGCGGCGGTCGATCACGAGCTGCGCATGGCCGGCGTAGTGCGCATGCGTACCTTGTTCGTCGACCCTGGCGCGCGCCCGGACCTGCCGCGCCAGTGCCAGGTGATCGAGATCTCACCGCTGCTGCGCGAACTGATCATCCGCGCCATGGACATCGCCCCCGACCATCCGGCCCAGGGGCGCGAGGCGCGGATCATGCAACTGATTCTCGACGAGCTGCGCGTGCTGCCGGTGTTCGCCCTGCATGTGCCCAGCCCGCACTCGACGCATCTGCAAGGCCTGTGCGAGGCCCTGCGCCAGGCACCGTCCGAGGACTGGAGCCTGGCCCGTGCCGCGGCCCACAGCGGCCTCAACCCGCGCACCCTGACCCGCGCCTTCCAGCGCGAGACCGGCCTGAGCGTGGTGCAATGGCTGCGGCGCATGCGCCTGCTGGCAAGCCTGGATGCCCTGGCCGCCGGACAATCGGTGCTGGAGGTGGCGCTGGACCTGGGTTACGACAGCCCCAGTGCCTTCAGCGCCATGTTCCGTCGCACCCTCGGGGTGTCGCCGTCGGTCTACTTCGGCAGGGCCGCCGAACGCTGGTAGGCCAGCCCCGGCGACTCCTCCCAGCCGCCGCCCAGCGCGGTGAACAGGTTCACCTCGGCCAGCAGCTGCGCCAGGCGGTCGCTGATCAGGCCCTGCTGGGCGCTGAACAGCGAGCGCTGGGCGTCGAGGAAGGTCAGGCTGCTGTCGATGCCGGTGCGGTAGCGGTTCTCGGCCAGGTCGTGGTAGCGCTGGCTAGCCTCCACCAGGTCGCGTTGGGCCTGCAACTGCTGCTGGTAGGTGCTGCGCGCCGCCAGGCCGTCGGCTACTTCCTGGAAGGCGGTCTGGATTGACTTCTCGTAGCGTGCCACCTGCATGTCCTTCTGCAACTTGGCGTAGTCGAGGCTGGCACGCAGGCTGCCGGCGTTGAACAGCGGCAGGTTGACCTGCGGCTGGAACAGCCAGGTGCCGCTTCCGGCATCGAACAGGTCGGCCAATTCGCGGCTGCTGCTGCCGGCGTTGGCGGTCAGGCTGATGCTCGGGAAGAACGCCGCCCGCGCCGCGCCGATATTGGCGTTGGCGGCCTGCAGCTGGTACTCGGCCTGGCGGATGTCCGGGCGCCGTTGCAGCAGGTCGGCGGGCAGGCCGGCGGGCACCCGGGCGATCTGCTCGTCGGCCAGCGGCAGCGCCGGCAGGCGTTCGTCGACCTGCGCGCCGACCAGGCGCTGCAACTGGTTGAGGTCCTGGGCGGCCAGGCGGGTGTAACGCGCCACGGCAGCACGGGTGCTGTCGACGCGGGTGGTGGCCTGGATCTGGTCGAGCGCCGACAGGGTGCCGGTGCGGCGCTGGCGCTGGGTCAGGCGCAGGCTCTTCTCGTCGGCCTGCAGGGTCTGGCGCGACAGGGCCAGCAGCTCCTGGTCGGCGCGCCAGGTCAGGTAGGCGCCGGCGACACTGCTGAGCAGGCTGAGCTCGGCGCCACGCCGGGCCTCGTCGGTGGCCAGGTAGTTGAGCAGGGCCTGGTCGCTGAGGCTGCGCAATCGACCGAACAGGTCCAGTTCATAGGCGCTGATGCCGACGGTGGCCGATTGCTGGGAACTGATCATGCCTTCGCCACCGGTGCGCCGCCGTGGCAGGTACTGGCGCGTGCCCTGGGCGTTGGCGGCGATCTTCGGCAGCAGTTCGGCGCGCTGGATGCGGTACTGGGCACGGTAGGCCTCGGCGTTGAGCACGGCCACGCGCAGGTCGCGGTTGTTGACCAGCGCGCTGTCGAGCAACTGGCGCAGCACCGGGTCGCGGAACACCCCGCGCCAGTCGCCGGTCACGTCCGTGGCGGGTGGCCCGCCCCGGTAGGCGACACCCGTGGGGTACTGCTCGGCGCTGGGCGAGAGTGGGCGCTGGTAGTCGGGGGCGAGGCTGCAACCGGTCAAAACGAGAGCAAGCAAGGGCAGGGTGATTCGCGGCATGACAGGGTCTCTGGGGTCAGGTGCCGGCCATCCAGCGGGCCAGGCCATGGCGTCCGCTGACGCCGAGTTTGGCGGTGGCGCGTTTCAGGTAGGTCTCGATCGAGCTGTTCTTCACATTCAGGCGCTGGGCCATCTGTGGCACGGTGGCTCCGGTGAGCAGGCCGATGCACACTTCCTGTTCGCGGGTGGACAGGCGGATTGCCTCCTGCTCCAGGCGCTCGGTGAAGACCTGGCGCAGCGAGCCGGCCTCATCCGCCTGCAGGCTTCCCGGGCGGCGCTGGGCGGCCTGCAGGAACAGCTGGGCATGGTGCTCGACCAGAGGCAACAGGGTGTCGGACAGGCGCTTGAGCAGCGACAGTTCGGCCAGGGAGAACATCCGCTCGCTGCGCTGGCGATGACAGCAGATGACCCAGCGCCGGTCGCCGCTGCGCGACACCAGGTTGCACTGGTGCACGGGGGCGTTTATCTGGATCAGCAAGGGGTCTTCCATGCGCATGATGCTTTGCAGCAGGGGATGGCGCAGCTGCGCCTGCGCGGGCGTCGCCTCGGGCAGGCCGGCGCTGCCCAGCACCTTGACCTGGCGGATGCTGGCCTGGTCGCTGTCGAGGGTCCATTCGCTGAGGTCGAGTCGATGGATCGGTACCTGGTCGTCGATCAGCTGGAACATCTGTTCGGCGAAGGTGGCATCGCCGGTGCTGGCAACCAGTGCGCCCAACTGCAGGTACAGGTGCGGGTCGTGGCGGTGTTCGAGGCTGTCGATCAGCTTCATGTCGTTGTCTTCCTTGATCCGGTAACGCGGTGGGTCTCGCGGTCGAGTCCTCTCTGTGCTGGGGCTTGGCGCTATTGAATAGCAGGCTCCGAGCCTGCGTCTGTAGCGGAAAGCGGGGACAGGAAATGCCAAATTATCCGACAAGAAAAGTCGGTATTTCCCCGGGCTCATGCAGCTTGAATCGATGGATTGTCGGACAATTGGCGCCAGAAACCGACCAGATCGCCGGCGATTGCCCCGCCGGCTGACAGGGGTAGGCAGGTACCGGCTGCCGACTATCGTCAATTTCCTACAAAAGATTCAGCAGGCTCAGGCGGAGCGAAAAGGTAATGGCCAATGTCCGGGTTTGGGGGGCCATACAGGGCGCGGGGTGGGTGCTTGAATCCGCGGACGATCCCGTTTCAAGGAAGACCCGCCCATGTCCGTCGCCGATAGCTTCCCCCTGACCTGCGCCCAGCGCGACATCTGGCTGGACCAGATCAGCCATGGCGACTCGCCGCTCTACAACGTCGGCGGCTATCTCGAATTCGACGGCGCCGTGGATAGCGGCCTGCTGCGGCGCGCGCTGGCGCATCTGGTCGCGCTTCACGACGGGTTGCGCACGGTGCTGGTGCGCAAGGCGGGGGACGATGGCGTGGCCCGCCAGCGCTTTGTGGCCGGTTTGCAGGTGCCGCTGGACGAGCACGACCTGCGCGGGCAGGCTGAGCCGTTCGCCGCTGCACAGCGTCTGGCCAAGACCTTGCTGCAACAGCCCTTCGCCCTTGAAACCGGACCGTTGCTGCGCATGGCATTGCTGCATGTGGGCGGCGGGCGCAGCCTGCTGATGTTGCAGGCCCATCACCTGATCCTCGACGGCTGGGGCCTGGAGCAGTTGCTCCACCAGCTGGGCCAGTACTACGGTCTGCTCGAGCAGGGCCTGGCACTGCCGGACACAGCCCCGTCCTACCGGACGTTCATCGAGGATGACCTGGCCTACCAGGGATCGGCCCGCCAGCAGCGCGATCTTGCCTATTGGCAATGCCGTTACCCGCAACTGCCCGATGCGCTGCTGCGCCCCAGGGAACAGGGCCTGCCGTCAGGTGCCACGCCCAGCCATGCGCTGGAGCGCAGTTTCGATGGCGACCTGCTGGCGCGCATGCGGCAACTGGCCGACGAGCTGCAGGGATCGGTCGCCCATGTGCTGCTGGCGGCCTTGCACGTGTGCTGTGCCCGGGCCTGGCAGCGGGATGACTGGGTGGTCGGCCTGCCGGTGCGCAACCGTGGCAATGCGCGGGCCAAGGCGACACTGGGTATGTTCGTCCAGGTCAATGCCTTGCGCATGGACTTCGGCCGGAGTTTGAGCTTCGCCGAGCTGGTGCGCGGTATCGGCGATGCCCTGCGGCGCGACCTGCGCCACCAGCGCCTGCCGCTCAGCGACCTTAACCGGGCGCTGGGGCTGTCCCGGGAGGCCCGGGGGCAATTGTTCGAGATCACCGTGTCCTACGAGGAAGAGGGCCACGACCTGCGCTTTGGCAGCCTCGGCGCCCACAGCGTGAAGGTATGCAACGATCACGAGCCGACGCCGCTGTCGATCTACCTGCGCAGCAACCCGCACAATGGCAAGGCCTGGCTGCACCTGGTGTACAACCAGGCCTGGCTGGCCCCCGAAGAGGTCGAGGTGTTCACTGCGCGCCTGCTGCATGTGCTGGCCCAGGGGCTGGAGCGGCCGCAGGCGGCCATCGACGACTACGACCTGCTGTTGCCCGACGAGCACCAGCGCCTGCGGCTGTGGAATGCCACGGCCAGCGCCGCCCAAGGCCCGGCCCTGATCCATCGGCGCATCGAGGCCCAGGCCGCGCTGCGCGCCGAGGCGACGGCCGCCGTGCACGAGGGGCGCCACCTGAGTTATGCCGAGCTGAACAACCGCGCCAATCAGCTGGCCACGCAACTGCAGGCCTTGGGCGTGGCGCCGGAGCAGCGGGTGGCGGTGGTCGCCCGCCGAGGCCTGGACACTCTGGTTGGCCTGTTGGCGGTGCTCAAGGCTGGCGCGGCCTATGTGCCGATCGATCCGGCGCACCCGGGCGAGCGTCTGCGCTACCTGCTCGACGATTGCGCACCAAAGGTGGTGCTGACCCAGTCCGTCCTGCGCGAGCGCTTGCCGGCCATCGATGTGCCGGTGATCGAGCTGGACCGCTTGCCATTGCCCACGGCAGTGCTTGATGACCTCGAGGTGCCTGGGCTATCGGGCGAAAGCCTGGTCTATGTGATCTACACCTCCGGCTCCACCGGCCAGCCCAAGGGGGTGATGATCGAGCAGCGCATGCTCGCCAACCTGGTCGACTGGCACTGCGCCGCCTTCGACCTGCAGCCTGGCAGCGCCACCTCCAGCCTGGCCGGCTTTGGCTTCGATGCCATGGCCTGGGAGATCTGGCCGACCCTGTGCGCCGGCGCCACCCTGCACCTGGCGCCGGTGGGCGAGAGCGGCGAGGACATCGACGCGCTGCTGCGCTGGTGGCGCGCCCAGCCCCTGCAGGTCAGCTTCCTGCCCACGCCGGTGGCAGAGCACGCCTTCGCCCAGGGCGAGGCGCATCCTACCCTGCGCACCTTGCTGGTCGGCGGTGATCGCCTGCGTCGCCTGGCCCGGGAGCAAGGCTGGCGGATCATCAACAACTACGGGCCGACCGAGGCCACGGTGGTGGCCAGCGCGGGCGAGGTGCGCCCGGGCCAGGTGCTGCACATCGGCGCGCCGGTGGCCAATACCCGCCTGCATGTGCTCGATGCCCAGGGCCGGCAACTGCCGATAGGCGCCGTCGGTGAGTTGTACATCGGCGGTGCGGGTGTCGCCCGCGGCTACCTGAATCGGCCCGACCTGACAGCCGAGCGCTTCCTCGACGACCCGTTCACCCCGCAGCACGGCGCCCGGATGTACCGCACAGGGGACCTGGTGCGCTGGTTGCCCGACGGCACCCTGGAGTACCTGGGGCGCGGCGACGACCAGGTGAAGATCCGCGGCGTGCGGGTCGAGCTGGGCGAGATCGAGAGCGCGCTGGCCAGCCACCCGGCCGTGCGCGAGGCGCTGGTGCTGCTGCGCGACGGCCAGCTGGTGGCCTGGTACCTCGGCGAACAGGCATCGACCCCGTTGCAGTTGCACGAGCACCTGCGCAGGCGCCTGCCGGCCGCGTTGCTGCCGAGCGCCTTTGTGGCGATGACGGCCTGGCCGTTGACCGCCAATGGCAAGCTCGACCGTCGCGCCTTGCCCGCGCCGGGCAGCGAGGCCGCGGTGCGGCGCGCCCATGAGCCGCCCCAGGGCGAACTGGAGTTGCGCCTGGCCGCGCTGTGGGCCGAGCTGCTGGAGGTGGAGCAGGTCGGACGGCACGATCACTTCTTCGAGCTGGGCGGCCATTCGCTGCTGGCGGTGCGCCTGATCGAGCGCATGCGTCAGGCGGGGCTGCAAGTAGATGCACAGGTCCTGTTCGGTCAGCCGACCTTGGCGAGCCTGGCCGCATCGCTCGGCAGTACCCCCGCGCAGTCGGTACCGGCCAACCACGTGGCCCCGGGTAGCCAGCGGATCACCCCCGAGATGCTGGCCCTGACCCGCCTCGATCAGGCCAGCATCGACCGCATCGTCGGCATGGTTCCGGGTGGCGCGGCCAATGTGCAGGAGATCTACCCGCTGGCACCGCTGCAGGAAGGCCTGCTGTATCACCACCTCACCGAAGACCGTGACCCGTACCAGCAACAGGCGCTGTTCGCCTTCGCCAGCCAGGCTGCGCTGGAGGCGTTCAACCGCGCCTTGGCCGGGGTCATCGAGCGTCACGACATCCTGCGTACCAGCCTGGCCTGGGAAGGCCTGGCGCAGCCGCAGCAAGTGGTGTGGCGCCAGGCCTGGTTGCCGCTGAGGGTGCTTGCGCCCGGTTCGGGCGACGCGGCCACCCGGCTGCGCGAAGAGGCCCTGCGGCTGGACCTGCGCCAGGCGCCGATGATGACCCTGGCCTGCGTCGAGGACAGCGCGCGGCAGCGCTGGCTGGGGCTGCTGCACTTCCACCACCTGGTCAACGACGCGGTCTCGGTGCAGGTGCTGCTGGCCGAGCTGGCGACGCTGATGGCGGGCGAGGGACACACGCTGCCAGCGCCCGTGCCGTATCGCAACTACGTCGCCCTGAGCCGCGACGAGGCCAGGCAGGCGGGGCATGAAGCCTTCCTGCGCGAAGCCCTGGCCGGGGTGGAAGCGCCCCCTAGGCTGGCCGGCATGGGCGAGGAGGGCCAGGCCACCGTCGAAACCTGCGCCCTGACCGTTCCTGAGGGCTTGGCCACGACCTTGCGCCAGCGCGTGCGTCAGCACGACGTCGGCCTGGGCAGCCTGATGCACCTGGCCTGGGCCCAGGTGCTGGGAGCCTTGGGCGGTCGCGACGAGGTGCTATTTGGCACCGTGCTGCTGGGTCGGGTGATGGCGGGCGAGGGTGCCGAGCGGGCGCTGGGCATGTTCATCAACAGCCTGCCGCTGCGGGTGTCGCTGGCCGGTCGTGATGTGGGCCAGGCGCTGGCCGGAATCCACGGCCAGCTGGCGGCACTGCTCGGGCACGAGGATGCGCCGTTGGTGCTGGCCCAGCGCTGCAGCGGCTTGCCTGCCGGGGTGGCGTTGTTCGACAGCCTGCTCAATTATCGGCATGGCGCCGCGCACGACAGCGTGGCGCTGCCTGGCGTGACGTTGCTCGATGCCAGCGAGGTGCACAGCCACGCCCTGGTGCTGACCGTGGACGAGCAGGGCGACAGCCTGCGGCTGAGTGTGCGGGCGCCTCGCGAGCTGGGCGCCGAACGGGTGCTCGGGCATGTTTGCTGCGCCCTGCAGGCGCTGGCCAATGCCCTGGTCAGCGAGCCGCCAGTGGCGCTCCAATCGCTTTCGACCTTGCCGGAGACGGAGCGCGTCTATCTGCTGGAGACCCTCAATGCCACCGAGGTGGCGCTGGATCCCGCCTATCCGCACCTGCCGGCGTTGTTCGCCGCCCAGGTGCGACGCACGCCGGATGCCGTGGCGCTGCAGAGCGAAGAGACACAGCTCACCTACCGCGAGCTCGATGCCCTGGCCAACCGGCTGGCCCATCACCTGATCGGCCTGGGCGTGCGGCCCGACAGCCGGGTCGCCGTGTGCCTGGAGCGCGGCGCCTCGCTGATTGTCGGCTTGCTCGGCGTGCTCAAGGCCGGTGGCGCCTATGTGCCGCTGGACCCCGGCTACCCCGACGAACGCCTGCACTACATGCTTGCCGACAGCGCGCCCCTGGCACTGCTGGTGCACGGAGCCACCCGCGGCCTGTTCGAGGGCCTGTCGACACCGCTGGTGGACCTGGATCACGGTGACTGGCAGGGGCATGGCGACCCTGCGCCCGAACTGCCGGAACTGGGCGGCGGGCACCTGGCCTATGTCATGTACACCTCGGGCTCCACCGGTACGCCGAAAGGGGTGATGGTCGAGCATCGCGGGTTGTGCAACCTGATGCGCTGGGGCAGCGAGCTGTGCCCGCCACAGGCCGACGACGCGCTGCTGCAACGGGCGCCGTTCAGCTTCGACGGCTCGGTGTGGGAGTTGTTCTGGCCGCTGTGCGCCGGCTTGCGCCTGGTGCTGGCGCGCCCCGACGGGCACCGCGATCCGGCCTATCTGGTGCAGCTGATCCAGACGCGCCGGGTGACTACCGTCAAGTTTGTCCCGGCCCTGCTGCAGGCGTTTCTCGACACCCCGGGCGTCGAGCGTTGCAGCAGCCTGCGCGATGTCTTCTGTGGCGGCGGCGAGCTGACCCTGGCGCTGGCGCAACAGGTGCGCCAGGCCTTGCCCCAGGTGCGCCTGCACAATGTCTATGGCCCCACCGAGGCCACCGTGGACAGCACCGCCTGGACCCTGGAGCCGCGCCAGCCGTTGCCCGCCGTCGCCCCGCCGATCGGGCGGGCGATCGGCAATACCCGCCTGTACGTGCTCGACGCCCATGACCGTCCGGTGCCCGTGGGTTGTGCTGGCGAACTGCATATCGGCGGCATCGGCGTGGCCCGCGGCTATCTGGGCTTGCCGACGTTGCAGTTCGAGCGCTTCATCGCCAGCCCGTTCGTGGCCGGCGACCGCCTGTACCGTACCGGCGACCTGGTGCGTTATCGCGCCGATGGCGAGCTGGAGTTCATCGGGCGCAATGACTTCCAGGTCAAGCTCAACGGCCTGCGTATCGAGCCGGGCGAAATCGAGGCGCTGCTGGCCGCCCACCCGGCCTTAAGCCAGGCCGTGGTGCTGGTGCGCGAGGAGCGGCTGGTGGCCTATGCCAGCTGTCGCGACGGCCATGCCGCGCCGACGCTGGAAGCGCTGCGTGCGTACCTGTCGGCGCGCCTGCCGGCCTATATGGTGCCTTCGGCCTATGTGCTCCTGGCCGAGCTGCCGCTGAGCCCCAACGGCAAGGTCGATCGCCGCGCCTTACCGGCACCGGGCGCGGAGGCGGTGATCAGCCGGGCCTATGAGGCGCCCCGCGACGAGCTGGAGCATGCGCTGGCGCAGATCTGGACGGAGGTGCTGAAGATCGAGCAGGTCGGCCGTGACGACAACTTCTTCGAGCTCGGCGGACACTCACTGCTGGCGGTCAGCCTGGTGGCGCGCATGCGCCAGGCGGGGTTGCATGCCGATGCGCGCCTGTTGTTCAGCCAGCCGACCCTGGCGGGCCTGGCGGCCAACACCCGGCGTGAGCAGGAACAGGTGGCGATTGCGCAGACCACCATTCCGGCGCTGAAGGGCAGGCGGCGGATCTGATGAGTCACGAGGGGGCGTGGGAGCCGGCTTGCCCCGCGAGGCGCTGCATGGCACCGGCTTGGCCGGTGATCGCGGGGCTAGAACGCTCCCACGTTGCTAGAACGCCAGATTATTTCGGCGAAATGCGATAGACGCAGCGCCGATCCCCCGAGATCAGGTGCTCGCAACGTTCCACCAGCCCCTGCTCGCCGATCGCCGCCTGGAACACCTGCAGCTCGCTGCGGCAGAACCCCTGGCAGCGGGTGGCGGCGATGCAGATCGGGCAGTGGTTTTCGACGATCAGCCAGTCATTGCCGTCGGCCTGCATCTCGGCCATGTAGCCGGCGCGCTCGCGCAACTGCACGAGGATGCGCACCTTGTCTTCCAGGCTCTGGCCATCGGCGCAGGCCTGCTGGTACTCACGGCTGTTGCTGTCTTCCATGCGGCTGATCAGGCGGTCGACCCCGTCGCTGCCGAAGACCTGCTCGACGCTCTCGATCAGTTGCAGGGTCAGCACGCTGTGGGAATCGGGGAAGCGGCGCTGGGCCGTGGCGGTCAGCGCCCATTTTTGCGAAGGGCGCCCGGCGCCCTTGGCCGGCACGCTGATGCCGCTGATCAGGTCGGACGCCTGCAGTTTCTGCACCTGCTGGCGGGTGGCTTCGAAGGTGATGGCGAGCAGCTGGGCCAGGTCGGCGGTCTTGAGCGGCCCGCGGGTCTTGAGCAGGAACAGGATGCGGTCGGCGGTGCAGTTGGTATCAACGGTGGTCGAGGTCATGGAGCGCTGGAAACCGGGCGTGAATGAACGGATCGGGCACTCTCCTGGGCCATCCTTTGCGCAGGCAAGTGGGCGAAGGATAGCCCGGATTCGCGGTGAATTGTGCAAGATGAACGATTATCGATAAGAAAATTTATATGCGATAAAAATATAAAAGGTATTAGTTGTATTTATTGGGTCTGCGTCTAGGCTCAATTGCGGAGCCTGTGCTTGCCGGTCCCAGGGAGGGGTGCGTGCAAGTCAATCGACACCTTGCTGGTAGATGCCGGGCATGGGCTCACCCACAATAACTCGACAGGGATGTGAGTGCATGAATGCCCAGAAACCCGTGACCATCTACGAACACGCCGACGAACTGAACAGTCTGCAAGGCGTGGTCGACCTGGTGAAGCTCTCCGACCAGTACCGCCAGTCCGCCATCCTGCATTCGGCGCTGGCCCAGCGTGTGTTCGACCACACCCGCCAGCCGGTCAGCGCCCAGGCCCTGAGCGATGCGCTGGGTTGGGTGCCGAACAAGGGCCGCATCTTCCTCAACGCGCTGGTAGCCATGGGCCTGCTGAAACGCACTGCCCAAGGTTTCGAGAACCTGCCGCTGAGCCAGCGTTTCCTGGTCAGCGACAGCGCCGAGTTCATCGGCCCGATCATCGATCATCAGCGTCTGCAGTGGCATAACTGGCCGCGCCTGGACGAAGTGCTGCGCAGCCGCACCTCGCTGGATTTCCAGCAGGAAAACCGTTTCAAGCACGACCTGGCGGCTCGCGATGCCTTCAACGATGCCATGGTCCGCTTCAGCCAGCCCATGGTCGACGTGCTGCGTGACCTGCCGCTGTTCGACAAGGCCCGGCGGGTGATCGACCTGGCCGGTGGCCACGGTACCTACCTGGCCGAGATCGCCAGCCGAAATCCGCAGGTCAAGGGTGAGGTCTGGGACCTGGAGCCGACCCGCGAGGCGGCTGCGGCCACCTTCGCCAAGTACCGTCTCGACGACCGCCTGGGCTTCCATGCCCGCAACCTGCTGGACCTGGCGCAGTACCAGGGCGAGCGGGCCGACGTGGTGATGCTCAACGACTGCCTGCACTATTTCACCCGCGAGCAGGTGCGCACCCTGATCGCCGGCGCCGCCGGCATGGTCGAGGGTGACGGCGCGCTGCTGGTGCTGAGCATGGCCCTGGAGGATGACGAGATCCATCCGGCGCTGTCGGCCGACTTCTCCCTGCACATGATGCTCAACACGGTCAACGGCGAGCTGCACTCGACCCGCTACCTGATCGACAGCATGGCGAAGGCGGGGCTCACCGTGGAGCAGGAGCCGATCGGCCGCTACACCCTGCTGATCGGACGGAGGGCTGTCTGATGCTGCGCTTGTTGGCATTGCATGCCGCGCCGCTCGGCGACGCGGCGGCCCAGGCCCTGGACAGCCTGGGCAGCGCAGCGGCGGCGGCGGGTTTCAGCCTGCAGGTCAGCCAGAAGCCGGCCGGCCAGGGACCGGTGGACGCGGTCTGCCTGCTGCTCGACAGCGCCACGCCGCCGGCGGCGTTGAACACGCTGCTCAACGAGGCCAGCGGACTGTGCCGCAACACCGCGCTGGTGCTGGTCCGCGTGCAGGGCGCACTGGCGCAGTTGCCGCCTGCCAGCGGCGTGATCGCCCAGTGGCAGCAGGCGAGCCAGGGCTTCCTCTATCCCTACTCGCTGGATATCGGTGCCGGGCAGGCGCCGGAGCTGGCGATCAAGGACTGGCTGGCGGGCTTCGCCAAGTTCGCAGCCGCGACCAAGCTGTGGCGCTCGCTCGACGGCCTGGGGCTGGACGAAGCGGCGCGGGCCGCGCAGCGTCCCGAGATGAACCACGTCAATATCCTCACCCGCGACCTGGAAGCCTCCAAGGCGTTCTACAGCGACATCCTCGGCGCCAACTACTGCTACAACCTGGGGCCGCGCAAGGCCGTGATGGAGCTCAACGGCTTCGACTTCTTCATCGAGCAGAGCGAGTCGTTCAGTTACCCGACCGGCTACCACATCGGTGTGCGGGCGCTGCCCGAGGACGTTCGGCGCATCGCCGAGCAGGTCAGCGCCGCCGGCACCATCAAGCTGGTCAAGGGCAACGGCCCGGCGCCGGGCTACCACCATGGGCCGGACAACGTGCGCAGCGCCGTCTACTTCGAGGACCCGGATGGTCTGGTGATCGAAGTCTACAGCGCTGAAGTGGAGATGATCGAAAGCAACCCACGGTTGCTCCTCGACCGCCTCTGATCCCACGTCGTCGCAGGCCTGCCATCGGGCAGGCCTGTGCCCAGGCAGGTATTTGCATGAACAGCTACAAACAGTGGCATTGGCCACGGCTGCCCAGCCCGTTGCCCAAGGATGTCAGCGACCGGGCATTGATGGGTTACCCGCAGCATTACCAGGAGCACCCATTGCAGACGCAGGTCGCCACGGCGCTCGACGATCTGCTCCAGGCGCCGCTGGACGTCCTGCTGACGTTGCTCGAACAGCCGCGCCAGCCGTTGGCCCGGCGTATTGCCGCCGGCGAGGTGCTGGCATTGCGCGGCGACCCGCGCATCGACACCTTCGCCCCGCAGATGATCGACATTCCCGCCGCGCGGGTGCACATCGGCCTCGATCCGCGCGCGGTCGAGCAGGTGATGGACCAGTTCGACGGGCTCGGCCTGGACCGCAGCTGGATCGACAAGGAGACCCCGCGCCACGCCGTGGAGCTGGCGGCATTTCGTATCGCCCGCTTCCCGGTGACGCACCAGGAGTACCGCCAGTTCCTGCTCGACAGCGGGCATGCCGGCATCCCTGACGGCTGGGCGTTCGGCCGCTACCCGCGGCATCACGCCAACCATCCGGTGTACAGCGTCTCGGCCAGTGACGCCGACGCCTACGCCCGGTGGCTCAGCGAACGCACCGGCCGGCGTTTCGCCCTGCCCAGCGAGGCGCAATGGGAGTACGCCGCCGCCGGCCCTGAAGGCCGCCAGTTCCCCTGGGGCGACGCCTACCAGGTCGAGCAGGCCAACACCGCCGAGCTGGGCTACCTGGACAGCACGCCGGTCGGCGTGTTCATCGACGCCGCCTCGCCCTTCGGCGTGTTGGACATGGCCGGCAATGTCGAGGAGTACGTGGCCGAGGACTACCGGCCATACCCCGGCGGACCGCAGATCGAGGACGACCTGGTGCTCGATGTCGGCACCCACCGCGTGGCCCGCGGTGGCAGCTTCACCCGTTTCCGCGACCTGGCGCGCACCGCGCGCCGCCACGGGCGTTACCCGCGACCGATCTACGTCATGGGTTTTCGCCTGGTTGAAAACCACAACTGAGCTGTTCCGTCTTCCGTGCAAGAGGTCTGATTCCATGAACAAGGATGTTTCGCTTCACACCATCGTGCCGATTTCCATCCTCGGCGGCGACGTCGACGCCCATTTCTTCGGCTTCCACGGCTTCGAGCGTGACCAGGAGCACTTCGCCGTCGGCATCGGCCGCGAGCAGTGCGACGTGCCGCTGGTGCGGGTGCACTCCGAATGCATCACCGGCGATGTGTTCGGCTCGCAGCGCTGCGATTGCGGCCCGCAGCTGCAGGAGGCGCTGCGCACCCTCAAGGAGGTGGGCGGCTACCTGATCTACCTGCGCCAGGAAGGGCGCGGCATTGGCCTGTACTCCAAGTTCGAGGCCTACCTGCTGCAGGACAAGGGCCTGGATACCTACGAGGCCAACCTGCGTCTGAACCACCTGGCCGACTCGCGCTCGTTCGACCCGGCCGTGCAGATCCTCCGCGCCCTGGGCGTTGACCAGTGCCGGTTGCTGACCAACAACCCGGAGAAGGTCGCCCAGTTGCGCGCCGGCGGCATCGATGTGATCGAGCAGGTCCCCACCGGGGTGTTCCTGACCAATCACAACCGCAACTACCTGCAGGCGAAGGCGGTCAAGTCCAGCCATTCGATCAAGCTCTGACTCCAGCGAAAAAGGATCTTTCGATGAAACACATTGGCCCTATCAGCGGTATCGCCGCCCATGCCGCGCGCTTCGTCGCCACCGCCGGCTACGACAACCAGGTGATCCTGTGGAACGCCGCCACCGGCGAGCCGATCCACCGCGTGCACCACGACCACTTGGCCAACCAGTGCGCGTTCAGCAGTGACGGCAAGCACCTGGTCAGCGCCAGCAGCGACTACACCGCGCGCATCTGGGAAGTGCCGAGCATGCGCCTGAAAGCCGTGCTGCAGGGGCACAACGACGACGTCGAGATGGCGGTGTTCTCGCCCGACAGCCAGCGCGTGGCTACCTGCTCGCGTGACCACGTGCTGCGCATCTTCGACCTCGACGGCGTGCAGCTGCAGGCGTTCCATGGCCACCAGGCCGACGTCATCTCGGTGGTCTGGTCGCCGGATGGCCAGCGCCTGATCTCCAGCAGCGACGACGGTACCGTGCGCCAGTGGGACACCCGCACCGGCCAGCAATGCGACGAGGTGGACATCGGCGGCGTGGAAACCGACACCATTGCCATCACCCGCGAAGGCGTGGTGTTCGCCGGGGACGACGAGGGGCGCATCTCGATCATCGCCCAGGGCCAGGTGCAGACCGTGCCGGCCCATGCCGCCGGGATCAAGCGCATCGTCTGGAACGACGACAAGCGCCTGCTGGTGAGCCTGAGCTACGACCGCTCGGCGATCCTCTGGACCTTCGACGCCGGGCGTAACCTGGTCAAGCGCCGCAGCACCGCGCTGCCGAGCATCGTCTGGCCGCGCAGCTGCGCCTTCGTCGGTGACGAACAGCTGGTGTTCGCCACCTTCGGCTCGCGCTACGCCACCTGGAACTACGAGCAGGACCAGTGGCAGGTGTCGGGCATCGAGCCGGCGGTGAGCATCAACGCCGTGGTGCGCAGCGACGAGCGCCAGTACAGCATCGGCGACGCCGGCATCCTGCACCGTGACGACCAGCCGGTGACCAGTGTCGGCAGCCTGTGCAACTTCCTCCTGCCGTTCGGCCCGCTGCTGCTGACCGGCGGCCAGATGGGCCAGGTGTTCGACGGCCTGTCCGGGCGCATGCTGTACCAGCACCGTTCGCCGCTCAACTGCGGCGCCACTTTCGTCAGGAACGGCGAGGACCTGGCGCTGATCGGCACCTACACCGGCGAAGGCCTGGTGTTCGGCCATGACGGCCAGGGCGGACTGCGCCTGGTGGCGTCGATCCCCATGCACGACAACGCGATCAAGGGCGTGGCCGCCGACGAGCGCCACCTGTTCAGCGTCTGCGCCTCGGCCGATGCCGCGCTGCACAGCATCGAGGATTTCAGCAGCGTGCGGCATATCGAGGGGGCGCACACGCGTATTTCCAATGGCTGCTGCCCGATCACCGGCGGCTTCGCCAGCATCGGTCGCGACCTCAAGCTGCGCCTGTGGCTGGAGACCGGCGACGAGGTGTTCGACTCGCCGCACCAGCACTCGATCAAGTGCATCGCCGCCTCCGGCGATGGCCGGGTGATCGCCACCGCGGCCTACAACGGTACCGTGGCGCTGTTCGACCTGGCCTCGCGGCGCTGGCTGCCCATGCAGCGGCCGACCGCCAGCGGTATTTCCTGCCTGACCCACGACGCCGTCAGCGACGCCTTCCTGGCCAGCTCCTATGACGGGCGCATCTACGGTATCGACGCCCGCCTGGCGTCCTGAAGGAGCAGCACGATGAGCAAGCAAGCAAGCGACTTCATGGCCCAGGGCGATTACCGCAAGGCCCTCGACACTTCGTTCGTGCACCGCTACAGCCATGGCGAGGACGAGTGGTCGTGGGATATCGGCATGATCCAGGCGGCCCAGGCCTTCCTTGAACGGCTCGACCCGCGTGCCGACCAGCATGTGCTGGACATCGGCGTGGGCCGTGGCCGTGACGCCTCCACCTTCATCCTCGCCGGGCACCGGGTCACCGGGCTGGATATCGTCGAGAACTCCAGCTGGCCGTTGCTGCGCAAGCGCTGGGGCGATCGACTGGACCTGGTGAACAAGGCCATGCAGGACTGGCAGCCGGCGCCGGGCACGGTGTTCGACGCGGCCCTGGACAATGGCTGCTTCCACCACCAGCACCCGGATGAGTGGGCTGCATACCTGGGCCATGTGCGCCGCCTGCTGCGCCCCGGCGCGCTGGTGGGGCTGAACGTGTTCGGGGTCGACGCGGCCCATCCGCAGCCGGGCTGGCGCGAGATGGACAACCAGCGCCAGGGCTACTTCTTCACCGACGACGGCATCCGCCAGACCCTCGAGGGCCATGGCTTCACCTGGCAGGGGCTGGAGGTGATCGAGCGCCAGCATGGCGAGGCTCGCTATCTGCTGGCGCTGGTCCGCACGTGAGTGCAATTGATCGCCACTACCTGGACATGGCCCTGGCGCTCGCCAGCCAGGGCCTGTACAGCACCATGCCCAACCCGCGGGTCGGCTGCGTGATCGTCAACGCCGGGCAGGTGGTGGGGCGCGGCTGGCATCAGCGCGCCGGCCAGGCCCATGCCGAAGTGCACGCCCTGCGCGAGGCGGGCACGGCGGCGCGGGGGGCGACCGCCTATGTGACCCTGGAACCCTGTGGTCACCATGGGCGCACGCCGCCGTGCGCCGATGCCCTGGTGGCGGCGGGGGTGAGTCGGGTAGTCACGGCCAGCGGCGATGTCTCGCAGAGCATCGGCGCGGATCGCCTGCGTGGTGCGGGCATCGCGGTCGAGGCATTGCCTTGCCCACGGGCACGGGCGCTCAATCGCGGGTTCTTCTCGCGCATCGAGCGCCAGCGCCCTTGGGTGCGGGTGTTGCGTCCGGCGGCGCTGGAGATCGGTGCGCTGGGCGAAGGCACGATGCTCAGCCATTGCGACGAGCAGACGCCCCTGGCGCACTGGCGGGGCAGGGCTTCGGCGTTGCTGACCACTTGTGACTGGGTGAAGGCCTGCGACACCTCGCTGGTGGCGCAGGTTGCCGGGCAAAGGGCCGAGCCGGTGGTGCCCTTGCGGGTACTGCTCGACCAGGGGCTGGACTGCCCGGCTTCGGCCAAGATGCTCGATGGGCGGGCGCCGACGCTGGTGTTGCATGGGGCGCAGGCGAGGCGGGACGGTCGTTATGCCCGGGCGCGTTGCCAGGAGCTGGAGGATCTGGGTGGCTTGCAGGTACTACAGGCGCTGCATGAACTCGACTGCAACGAAGTCCAGGTGGAGGCCGAGCCGGCCTGGTGCGAGGCCCTGGCGCGCCAGGGGCTGGTGGATGAGTGGCTGGTCCAGGTCTAGCGCCCTGTGCTTTCCCTGTAGAGCGGCCTTGTGCCGCGAAAGGGCTGCAAAGCAGCCCCGGCGATCGTGTTCACATCACAGATCCTTGGGGCCTTATTGATTTAACTGCAATAGCGTGGGAGCGGGCTTGCCCCGCGATGCGATGTGTGGCACCGGCTTTGCCGGTGATA
>NZ_JANCLM010000025.1:0-94470 GCF_024259445.1 Pseudomonas sp. DVZ6 | reverse complement strand
GATAGCCGCTGCAAGGGTTACGGCGGACACCTTGAGGACAAGAATCGGGACAAACGCCCCTCCAGAACTTTTTCCATTTTCCCGGTCTATTGGGTGAGTGCATTCCTCGGTTGCTCCAACAGCCACCGAACGCACGCTCACCTGCCATTCAGAGGTTGTCTTCTCTCATGAAATTCCCTGCCCCATGCATGCTGCTCGTTGGCCTGTTCGCACTCGCGGCCGCAGGCTCGGCATCCGCCGCACCGATGAAGACGTCGACACCTCACACCCTCGACCTGGCGGACCGCCAGGCCAGCGAAAACCCTTGGCCAAGCCTGGCCAGCGCACCCTCGGCAGCGCTGCTGGCCCATGACGACCGCTACCGGCACGACGAGCGCTGGCACGATCACCGCGACGACTGGCGTCGGGAACAGTGGCGCCGCGAACAATGGCGCCGGGAGCAGCACCGCCGGGAAATGGAACGGCAACGCTACTGGGAACGCCATCACGAGCGCGCCCTGCGTCATCGCTATGACGACGACCACCGCTACTATCGCCGCTGAACAGCCCACGCGCTGCCTGCTTCCCTCTGGAACAAAACATAACGTGCTGATTTAGCTTGCACAGCGTGGGAGCGGGCTTGCCCCGCGATGGGGTTGCGCGATACATACGAAAATACGTATATTCGATTTTCCATATGTATAGGCCATCACCATGCTCACGCCTCCTGAGGTATTCAAATGCCTCGCCGACGAGACTCGCGCCCGTGCCACCTTGCTGATCGCCCAGTCGGGCGAGCTGTGCGTCTGCGAGTTGATGTGCGCCCTCGGCGACAGCCAGCCGAAGATCAGCCGCCACCTGGCCCAACTGCGCAACTGCGGCCTGTTGCAGGACCGCCGCCAGGGCCAGTGGGTGTACTACCGCCTCGCCCCACAGCTCCCTGCCTGGGTGCATGACCTGCTGCAACTGACCCTGCGAGCCAACGAAACCTGGCTGCACGACAACACCACCCGCCTGCAGCACATGGACGGCCGCCCGCAACGCGCCGCCTGCTGCTGAACCTGCCCCCGGAAAACACCCATGCTGATCGCGATCGCGGTATTCGTCTTCACCCTGGTGCTGGTGATCTGGCAACCCCGTGGCCTGGGCGTGGGCTGGAGCGCGGCACTCGGCGCGCTGATCGCCCTGGCCGTCGGCGCGGTCTCGCTGCAGGACATCCCGGCGGTCTGGGCCATCGTCTGGAACGCCACGGCCACCTTCATCGCCATCATTATCATCAGCCTGCTGCTCGATGAAGCCGGCTTCTTCGAATGGGCCGCCCTGCATGTGGCGCGCTGGGCCAATGGCAGCGGCTACCGCCTGTTCGCCTTCTGCGTGCTGCTGGGCGCGGCGGTGTCGGCGCTGTTCGCCAACGACGGCGCCGCGCTGATCCTCACCCCCATCGTCATGTCGATGCTGCTGGCCTTGCGCTTCTCGGCCGCCACGACCCTGGCGTTCGTCATGGCCGCTGGTTTCATTGCCGACACCGCGAGCCTGCCGCTGGTGGTGTCGAACCTGGTCAATATCGTCTCGGCGGACTATTTCGGCCTGGGCTTCGGCGAGTACGCCGCGGTGATGGTCCCGGTGAACCTGGTCAGCGTCGCCGCCACCCTCGGCGTGCTGTGGCTGTTCTTCCGTCGCGACCTGCCGCGTCACTATGCCCTCGATGCGCTCAAGGCCCCCGAGGCGGCGATCCATGACCGCGCCACCTTCGTGGTCGGCGGCTGGATGCTGCTGGTGCTGCTGGTCGGGCTGTTCGCCCTGGAACCGCTGGGCGTGCCGGTCAGCGCGGTGGCGGCGGTGTGCGCGGCGATGCTGTTCGCCGTCGCCGCCCGCGGCCATCGCATCTCCACCCGCCGCGTGCTGCGCGAGGCGCCCTGGCAGGTGGTGATTTTCTCGCTGGGCATGTACCTGGTGGTGTATGGGCTGAAGAACGCCGGCCTCACCGACCTGCTCACGCAACTGCTCGACCGCCTGGCCGCGCACGGCCTGTGGAGCGCCACCCTCGGTACCGGCCTGCTTGCCGCCTTGCTGTCGTCGGTGATGAACAACATGCCCAGCGTGCTCATCGGCGCCCTGTCGATCCAGGCCAGCGATGCCCAGGGTCTGGTACGCGAAGCGATGATCTACGCCAACGTCATCGGCTGCGACCTGGGCCCCAAGATCACCCCCATCGGCAGCCTCGCCACCCTGCTCTGGCTGCACGTGCTGGAGCGCAAGGGCATGCGCATCACCTGGGGCTACTACTTCAAGGTCGGCATCCTGCTGACCCTGCCGGTCCTGTTGATCACCCTCTCGGCCCTGGCCTTGCGCCTGAGCCTTTGATACCCGGAGCGCCCCATGCGAGTCCTGTTCATGTGCACAGCCAACAGCTGCCGCAGCATCCTCAGCGAAGCCCTGTTCAACCACCTGGCGCCGCCGGGCTTGCAGGCCGTGAGCGCCGGCAGCTTTCCCCGGGGCCAGGTGCTGCCGCGCAGCCTGAGCACCCTGCAACAGGCCGGCATCGCCATCGAGGGGCTGAGCAGCAAAGGCAACGACGCCTTCGCGGACAACCCGCCGGACATCGTCATCACCGTGTGCGACAAGGCCGCCGGAGAAACCTGCCCGGTGTACTTCGGCCCGGCGCTGAAGTGCCACTGGGGACTGGCGGACCCGTCCGAGGTGGTGGGCGACGAGCAGACCATCGACGCCGCCTTCCGCGCCACCCTGGCGCATATCGAACGGCGCTGCCGGGCGTTTCTGGCCCTGCCATTGGCCAGCCTCGGGCGCGATCAGCTTGCGGTTGAGCTGGAGAAGATCGGCAGGCTTTGAGCGCTGGTCCTTTCGAGGTGTTCGACATTAGAGTTGCAGCGCCTACAAGATCGAGCGCCGCCCGCGCGGCGCATCGCGACGCAAGGCCGCTCCTACATTTGTTGCAACGTACCGAACCTGTCAGGCCATGGTTGCCCGCCTTGGTGCATGTCTTGAGACAGGTGAGGCGCCAGTGGTGCCCACATTGAAACCGCGTCGTACCAACAAGGCGGACAAGGTATTGGCACAGGATTGACTGGCCCGAAACAGATGTAGGAGCGGCCTTGCGTCGCGATGCGCCGCGCGGGCGGCGCTCGATCTCACAGGCGCTGCAACACTCTCGTCGAACCCCAGGGAAAATGGCAATCTAGGTCCCGCAGTGAACCATCAACAGGATGTTCAAGGGAGTCATGTCGTCATGGCAGCACTGGATCGCGTATTTCATGGTCTTCACCAGCAAGGGTTGTTACTTCTGGCCAACGTGGCGGACGCCGGCGGCGCGCGCCTGGTCGAGCGCCAGGGCAGCCAGGCGGTCGCCACCAGCAGCGCCGCCGTGGCCTGGTCGCACGGTTATCAGGACGGCGACAAGCTGCCCCTGGCACTGCTGGCCGGCACCGTCGAGTCGATGGCAAGGGTGCTCAGCGTGCCGCTGACGGTGGATATCGAAGGCGGCTATTCGCACGCCCCCGAACAGGTTGCCAAGGTCGTCGACACGGTCATCGCCGCAGGCGCGGTGGGGATCAACATCGAGGACGGCACACAGCCTCCCGAACAGCTCCTGCGCAAGCTCGACGCCGCCAGAAACGCCGCGAGCCGGCGCGGGGTCGACCTGTTCATCAACGTGCGCAGCGATGTCTACCTGAAGAACCTGCTGCCCGCCGAGCAGCGCCTCGAGGAGCTCCTGCGGCGCGCCGCGCGCTATGCCGCTGGCGGCGCGAACGGGCTGTTCGCCGCCGGCGTGGTCGAGCCCGACGAGATCGCTACGCTGTGCCGGGAGCTGACGCTGCCGGTCAATCTGCTCTGGCGCGCAGGCTTGCCCGGCCCGGCCGAATTGCAACAGCTTGGCGTTCGCCGCCTGAGTGCCGGATCGAGCATCGCCGAGTTTCTCTATGGCGCCATGAGCGGCCTGGCCCAGCGTTTCCTGGAAAGCGGCCAACTCGACACCAGCGGGTTGAAGGCACACAGCTATGGTGAACTCAACGCACTGATGGCCAGCCAGGCCGATGGTTCCTGAACGGTAGGGAGAGCCTGTAGAAGCTGAAAAGCACCTGGCCCTCATCGGTTCGCTCCACTACCGTGGGCTGATCATTTCCGGCCCACTGGACCAGGCCTTTCAAGGTGTTCGACGACAGAGTTGCAGCGCTCTTGAGACCGAGCGCCGCCCGCGCGGCGCTCGGTCTTATAGGCGTTGCAAGGTTTGCGGCGGACACCTTGAGGCCCTTATCCGGTAAAGACCTTGAAAGGGATGGCCCACTGGACGAATCGCCGGAATCGCCCTAGCATCGGCGCCCCCACGGCCTCACTCACGGACGATCATGCCCCCCGCCACCCGACTGCTTGCCCTGTTCGCCCTGTCCACCCTGGTCAGCGCCTGCAGTGTCAATGGCACCTATATCGACAGCACCCGCCCCGATGCCGCCAAGCTGCGCTACATCTCGGGCAATAGCAGCTCCACCCTCGACCTGTTCGACAGCGAGCGCTGTGAAGGGCGGACCACCGGCATGCTCAACAACCTGTTCGTCCCCGACTCCCGCCGGCGCGCCGACATGAGCGTACCGCCGCCAGCGCACAGCAACAGCTACTACGAGATCCGCCTCGAACCCGGCAAACCAGTACATGTTCGCGCCAACACCCAGGGCGCCACCACGGTCTGTGCGGCCTCGTTCACCTTGACACCGCAGGCAGGTTCCGAATACGAACTGAGCTTCGACAAGTCGCCTGGCTACTGCCAGGTGGAACTGGTGCGCCTGCAACGGGTCGAGGGAGAGGACCAGCGCCAGCCCTATCCGATGATCGACACTGTTCCAACCGTCTGCTGGGGTACGTCAGCGCTGTTCCCGAAACAACCCACGCCCCTGCCCGATTCCGCCCGGCGCACCGCGCTGATCGACAGCATCCTGCGCGACAGCGTCACACCGGAGATGGAACAGTTGACCACGTTGCGCACAGCCGTGGTCCTCACCCGCCAAGCCTCCCCCGAAGTACAGGTAGCGGCACGCAAACAGGAAATGGGCCTTGATTTGACTGAGGCCTATTGGCAGCAATACCAGCAGAACCTGCAGACATTCGCCGAGGCGCTCGCCAACCTGAAGACTCGTACGCTGGAGCGCTACGACACCGACAACCGCGCCTACCTGCGCAGTGTCCTTGACCAGCAACTGCAGGTCTGGGCTGGTGACAACAACGACCCGCACCTGCCCAGCAGGGCCCAGCGTATGCGCGACATGGCGCACTACTACAACTATGTCCTGCAAGAGACGGTCGCCCAGATCAGACTCGAACACTTGCGCAGCATGGCTGAACTGGACCAACGCGAAGGGGTTTGCAAGCGCTTCGCCGGATGCTGGAAACTCTAGGCCGTCAACCGAGCGAAGGGCTGCCCCATGCCGTCGGGGCATGACGGTCACGGTCTTCGACCCCGACCTGGACCCCGATGGGCGCTGCGCGACGACAATCGTCGAGTTGCTGGGGCGGTTGCCGTTTCCGCCAGACAGGGGCACTTGAAGCAGCCGACAGTCTGCTTGCCCACAGGTAGTGTGCCGCGCCCCCGAGCCTGTGTATGCTGCACGGGCGCGGCAAGCGGCCCCCGGCGGCTTGCAGGACCTCGCGCCGCCGCCCTGCGTGATCGGACCATGACCGGGCTACCCGTATCGGACACCCCTGCCCTATGCCCGTCGACCTGCAAGCGCTCTACCCCAGGCTGATCCACCTGATGCTGGACACCGTGTTCGTGGTCGACCGGGACGACACCATCGTGTTCGTGAGCAACGCCTGCGAAGCCTTGCTCGGCTATCGCGCCGACGAACTGACCGGCACCCCGATCACCCGCTACATGCACCCGGACGATCTGGAAACCACCCGCGCCTCGATCGTCCGGGTCATGGACGGCACCCCGCACTTCGACTTTCGCAACCGCTATGTGCGCAAGGATGGCGAGATCGTGCATATCCTCTGGGCGGCCTTCTGGTCCGACGAGGTGGGCGCGCGGATCGGCGTCGCGCGCAACATCACCGCCCTCACCCAGGCCGAGCAGGAACTGCGCTTTCTCGCCCATCACGACCCGCTGACCAAGCTGACCAACCGCTCGCTGTTCAACGACCGCCTGGCCACCGCCCTGCGCGCCGCCCGTCAGCAGCAGCGACGGCTGGCCCTGCTGTTCCTGGACGTCAACGACTTCAAGGGCATCAACGATGTGCACGGCCACGCGGCCGGCGACCGCGTGCTGTGCACCATCGCCCGACGCCTGCAGGACAGCGTGCAGGAAGCAGACACCGTGGCGCGGATCGGCGGCGACGAGTTCATCGTGCTGCTGACCGATGTGCCGTCGGAGGACGCCGTGTACGAGGTGGTCGAGCAGATCGCCATGGTCATGGAGGAGCCGCTCGGGGCCGAGTTCGGCGATGTCAGGATGCCGTCCTGCAGCATCGGCGTGGCCTGCTATCCCAGCGATGGCGAGGATGCCGACACCCTGCTCAGCCATGCCGATGGCGAGATGTACCGCAAGAAGCGGCGGCGAGTGCGGGTGGGGTGATGGCCTGTTGTGGCCTCATCGCGGGGCAAGCCCGCTCCCACGCTGATGAGCACGCGCAACCACTCGTGGGAGCGGGCTTGCCCCGCGATGTGGCCCGCACACTTGCTCAGCCCTTCCAGGCCTCCACCACGATCCGCGTGGCCGCCGCAATCGTCTCGCTGTTCCACGGCGCGTCCTGTTTCGTAGCACGGCTGAACACCACCAGGATCCACGGCGCCCGGCCCTTGGGCCAGATGACCGCGACATCGTTGGCCACGCCATAGTCACCCGAGCCGGTCTTGTCGCCCACCACCCAGTCCTTCGGCAGCCCGGCGCGAATGCGCGTGTCGCCGGTGGTGTTGCCCTTGAGCCAGGCCTGCAGCTGTTGTTGCGCGGCGGCGGGCAGGCCATCGGTGAGCAGCAGGCGCTGCAGGGTCATGCCCATGGCCAGGGGCGTCGTGGTGTCACGCGGATCACCCGGCAAGGCGGTGTTCAGCGTCGGCTCGTTACGGTCGAGGCGGAAGGTCGGATCGCCCAGGCCACGGACGAACGCCGTCAACCCGGGTGGACCACCGACCAGTTCGAGCAGCAGGTTGCCGGCGGTGTTGTCGCTGTACTGCACGGCGGCGGCGCACAGTTCGGCGACGGTCATGCCAGGCCCGACATGCTTTTCGGTGACCGGCGAATAGACCACCAGTTGCTCGGCGCCATAAGCGATGCGCCGCGCCAGCAAACCCGGCTCGGACGCGCTGCGGTGCAGGACGGCACCGGCAAGGACGGCCTTGAAGGTGCTGCAGAAGGCGAAGCGCTCTTCGCCACGCCAGGCCAATTGCCGACCGCTGCCGGTGTCCAGGGCCCACAGGCCGATGGTACTGCCGCTGGCCGCCTCGAGCTGTTGCATCGCCTGGCGCAGCGAATTGTCCGCCCAGGCGGGCAGGGTCAGCAGGGCCGAGCAGCCGAGCGCGCCCTGGAGCACGCGGCGGCGGCTGAGGGTGGGGATCATGCAGGCATTCCTTAAGAAAATGAGCAAAACGCGAAGGCTAGAACGTTTTAGCACCTGAGCCAAGCACCGCCTTGTCCCTCCAGCAGGACCAGCCATGCCGTGGGAAAGCGGATTCTTTTCGCGCCACTGCCCTGGCCACCCTTGCGTTGACCGGCAAAAGGCAGGACAGTAACCGGGTGTTCCCGCAATGAAACGGAGATTCGCCTTGACTACCGATCGCCTGAGCCTGCTCCAGTTCGAGCAACTCAGCCTGAAGCCCGCCGCCGCCAGCCAGTTCGCCCTCTCGCTGAAGGACCTCGAACAGCTGACACTCCCCGAGCGCTACGCCTATCGTGCTGCCCACTACCTGGGCGACATGGCCGAGGCAGAGAACAGCCAGCAGCTGGCTGTCGCCAAGGAGCAGGGCATCGGTTTCACCCAGGGCCTGCTCACCGCCGCGGCCATCGAAGACGCCCTGGCGAAAAGGCTGATCGAGGTCTTCAATAACGCGAGCGAGCGCGCCTCCAAGCTGCTGCCACAGTAACGGTAGTTGCCTTCCCGAGCCCGGCGCCTGTCCGGGCTCATGCCTGATCCTGCCCTACCAGCTCCTGCGTCTCGCCTGGCCATCGTCCAAGGAGTCCACATGCCACTGGTACGCATCGATATCAAGCGCCACCCCGACCCGGCTCATCTGCGCACACTCGGCCAGATCGTCTACGCCTGCATGCGGCGAACGATCAATGTGCCCGAACACGACAATTTCCAGATCCTTACCGAACACGATGGCGACCACCTGGTGAGCGACCCGCAGTACCTGGGCATCCAACGCTCCGACGGCCAGGTGTTCATCCAGATCACCCTCAACGAAGGCCGCACCCTGGAGCAGAAGAAGGCGCTGTACCAGGCCATCGCCGAAGGTTTCGAGCGCGAGGCCGGGGTGCGGCCACAGGACGTGTTCATCAACCTGGTCGAGGTGCGCAAGGAGAACTGGTCGTTCGGCAACGGTATCGCCCAGTACGCCAGTTGACGGCAGTGGGCTGCCTGGCACCGTCCTTACCATGGCCGCAGGAGCCTCCGATGATCAGCGAACTGTCCGTTCATGTCCTGTTCCACAGCCTGTGCTATCCGCTCGGTTGGCCACTGGTGAAGCTGGCCACGCTGGGCAGGTATCCGTCCAGGGGCGCCTGGTACACCGAGCGCGCCGAGGCCGAGTGGACAGCTGCCATCGGCCTTGTCGTACTCTTGCTGCTACTGATGCTGTTGCTGGGACAATTCGACATTGCGCCTTTCCCCTGATCCGCTGGAGCCCTCGTTGACCAACACGCCCTTCTTCCCCTTGCAGGCCCTCGCAGCCGAGTTGCTGCCCCAACTGCCCGCCGACAGTAACGACGGCTCCCATGACCTCGCCCATCTGCAACGGGTCTGGAGCAATGTCCGGCGTATCCAGGCCAGGGAGGGCGGCGACCTCGAAGTACTGCTCGCCGCCACCGTGCTGCACGATTGCGTGGCGGTGGAAAAGAACTCGCCCCTGCGTGCGCAGGCCTCGACGCTTTCGGCCGAACGCGCCGCCGCGATCCTTGCCGACATGGGCTGGCCGCAACCGCGCATCGAGCAGGTGACCCATGCGGTGATGACCCACAGCTACTCGGCGGGCCTTTCGCCGCAGAGCCTGGAAGCGAAGATCCTCCAGGACAGCGATCGCCTGGACTCCATGGGCGCCGTCGGCATCGCCCGCTGCTTCTATGTGTCCGGGCGCATGGGGTCGGCACTCTATGACGCCGAGAACCCCACTGCCGCAGGGCGGGACTATCGCGACAACCACTTCGCCATCGAGCACTTCCCAACCAAACTGCTCAAGCTCAGCTCGGGCTTGCAGACCGGCGAAGGCGCGCGCCTGGCCGCCATCAGGCATCAGCGGCTGGCGTCGTTTCTCGCCGAATTCATGGAAGAGGTCGGGGTGGATCCGGCCTGCGCCCTGTCGACCCAGGCTTGAAGGACACCAGCGCCACCTCTTTTTGCGAAAATCCGCTTTACCTGTCTATAACTTCATAGTTCATCATCGCCCCACTGCATGAGGGGAAGACTGGTGTATCGCATTTCCGAACTGGCGGCGAAGGTGGGCCTGAGCCGCTCCACGTTGCTCTACTACGAAAAACTCGGGCTGGTGTCCTCGCGGCGCCAGGCCAACGGTTATCGCACCTACGGCGAGCAGGACCTGCAGCAGCTGCGGCTGTTGCAGCAACTGCAGGCCGGCGGCCTGAGCCTGAAGGAATGCCAGGCCTGCCTGGAGGCGCGCCTGGACCGCGCGGCCCTGCTCGAACGCCTGCATACCCTGGACGAAGAGATCGCCGCCCGACAACGCTCGCGTGACCTGCTGGCGGCGATGCTCGGGTTGTCGTCCATGCGCCCCTGGCACCAGGCCCTCGAGCAGCAGGCACCCGGCGCCCACCTGGCGTGGCTGCGCCGGCAGGGATTCAATGAGAAACAGGCCCTGCGCCTGAAATGGCTGTCCCGCGACATGAACGAACACGACCGCTACATGGCCGACTTCGAACGCATTCTCGATGGCCTCGAGTACCTCGGCCCAGGCTCGGCACAGGACTCACTCAAAGCACTGCACGCCTTGCCCCACGCCCCCGCGACACTGCTGGACATCGGCTGCGGTCGTGGCGCCTCCAGCGTGCTGCTGGCCGAACACAGCCAGGCGCACATCACTGCGCTGGACAACGACGAGCACAGCCTGGGCTGCCTGCGCGCGACCCTGGTCGCCAAGGGCCTGCAGGCGCGGGTCACGCCGATTTGCGCGAGCATGACCCAGCTGCCGTTCGCGCCCCGGCACTTCGACACGATCTGGGCCGAGGGCTGCGCCTACATCATGGGCTTCGACAACGCCCTGGCGTACTGGCGCACCTTTCTCAAACCCCAGGGTTACCTGGTGGTCAGCGACCTGGTGCGGGTGGCCGACCGGCTCACTCCCTCGGTCGAGGCGTTCTGGCAGGCCGCCTACCCCGACCTGCACAGCGTCGACACGCGCCTGGCCGCCATCGCCCGCCTGGGCTATCGCACCCTGTCGCACTTCCCCTTGAGCGTGCAGGCCTGGAGCCACTATCTGGAGCCGCTGCGCGAACGCGTGGCCAGCCTGGCGGACGAGGACTTCGCCTCCCAGGCCCTGGCCGACATCCGCCGCGAACTCAAGATCCACGAAAACCACCTGGGCGAGTACGGGTATCATCTGTTCGTCATGCAGACGCGCTGAACCCGCCCCAGGACATGGAGTCACCATGAACATCGAAAAACTGCAGAACCGCCTCGCCTTCCTGCGCCAGGCCGAACAACTCAAGAGCGTGATCCGCAGCGCCCACACCTCCAGCGGCCGCGCCGAAAGCACCGCCGAGCACACCTGGCGGCTGTGCCTGATGGCCATCACCTTCGCCGACGAACTGGGCGATCTCGACCTGCTCAAGGTGCTGAAGATGTGCCTGGTCCACGACCTGGGCGAGGCCATCAGCGGCGACGTCCCGGCCGTCAGCAAACAGGGCTTCCCCGACAAGAACCGGCAGGAACGCGAAGACCTGCTGCACCTGATGTCGAGCCTGGACGCCGCCCTGCGCGACGAGATCATGGCGTTGTGGGAGGAATACGAGGCCGCCACCTCGGTCGAGGCGCAGGCGGTCAAGGCCCTCGACAAGCTGGAAACCCTGCTGCAACACAACCAGGGCCGCAACCCGCCGGGCTTCGACTATGCCTTCAACCTCGACTACGGCAAGCGCTATACCGCCGCCACGCCGCTGTTCGAGGCCCTGCGCGGCCTGATCGACGCCGACACGCGCCGGCATCTCGACAATGGCATCAGCCTGCGCGACGAGCGCCCGGAGGACACCGCCACCATCGGCCAACTGACCGAGGCCGCCTTTGCCAACGCCGAACACAGCAGCCACACCGAGCAGTTCATCGTCGCTGCCCTGCGTCAGGCCGGACAACTGACGGTGTCGCTGGTGGCGGTGGAGGCCGGCGCCATCGTCGGCCATGTGGCGATCTCCTCGGTAAGCCTGTCGTCGGGCGCCAAGGGCTGGTACGGACTGGGACCGGTCTCGGTGCTGCCGCAGCGTCAGGGCCAGGGCATCGGCTCGGCGCTGATCAACGCCGCGCTGGCCCGCCTGCACGGGCTGGGTGGCCAGGGCTGCGTGGTGCTGGGCGACCCAGGGTACTACGGCCGCTTCGGTTTCAAGGCCCAACCGGGCCTGAGCTTGCCGGGCGTGCCGGCCGAGTACTTCCAGGCCCTGGCCTTCAGCGGTGATGTGCCGAAGGGCAGCGTGCAATACTCCACGGCGTTCGAGGCAACCGCCAACGCGTAAACGCGATCACTGTAGGAGCGGGCTTGCCCCGCGACGGCGTCGGCAGCCACAACCTTGTCACCCGTGCCGACGCTATCGCGGGGCAAGCCCGCTCCCACGCTGAAACCCTGTTCCCTGCGCGACAGCGCAGCCCGGAAGGGCTGTGTGATCTCCTACAGGTTGCGCATCAGCACGCGAGCCAACGCGAACAGATGTGCTCCGCAGCCAGCAACCATCGTCTACCTGAACGTTTTCGAACGCGCCTTTCCTTCGCACCAGGTTTCCCGATGCAAGCACTCCTGCAAGAGATCCTCGACCACGTCCGCCCCCTGCTCGTCCAGGGCCAGGTGGCGCAATACATCCCCGCCCTCGCCCAGGTCGACCCGAACCAGCTGGGCATCGCCGTGCAGAGCCTGGACGGCCAGTTGCACTGCGCGGGCGATGCCCACACGCCGTTCTCGATACAGAGCATCTCCAAAGTGTTCAGCCTGGTGCAGGCGATCAACCACAGCGGCGAGGACATCTGGTCGCGGCTGGGCTACGAGCCTTCGGGCCAGGCGTTCAACTCGCTGGTGCAGTTGGAGGTGGAAAAAGGCCGGCCACGCAACCCGTTCATCAATGCCGGGGCGCTGGTGATCTGTGACATCAACCAGTCGCGCTATGCCACGCCCACCCTGTCGATGCGCGACTTCGTCCGCCGCCTGGCGGCCAACCCGCGCATCGTCAGCGACACGGTGGTGGCCGAGTCGGAATACCAGCACCGCGCGCGCAACGCGGCCATGGCCTACCTGATGCAGGCCTTCGGCAACTTCCACAACGATGTCGACGCGGTGCTGCGCAGCTACTTCCACCACTGCGCGCTGTCCATGAGCTGCGCCGACGTGGCCCGCGGCTTCGCCTTCCTGGCCAACAGCGGCTACTGCCCGCACAGCGGCGAGCAGGTGCTCAGCCCGCGCCAGGCACAGCAGGTGAATGCGATCATGGCCACCAGTGGGCTGTATGACGAGGCCGGCAACTTCGCCTACCGGGTCGGCCTGCCAGGCAAGAGCGGCGTGGGCGGCGGCATCGTCGCGGTGGTGCCAGGGCGCTACAGCATCTGCGTGTGGTCGCCAGCGCTGAACGCCTCGGGCAACTCGCTGGCGGGGCTGCGGGCGCTGGAGCTTTTGAGCGAGCGGATGACCGGGTCGGTGTTCTCGGCGGTCTGAGCGCCCCCTACAGGGTCGGGCTGTCGCGCCAGGCCGAGGGGCTCTGTCCGGTCCAGCGCTTGAACGCCCGGCGAAAGCCGCGCACATCGCTGTAGCCGAGCGCCTCGGCAATGCGTTCGATGGGCATGTTCGGGTTGCCCAGCAGGCTCGTTGCCCGCGATTGGCGCACCTGCTCCTGCAAGCCTTCGAAGGTCACGCCGTGCTCGGTCAGGTGCCGGCGCAGGGTACGGCTGCTCATGTTGAGGTCGGCGGCGACACTGTCGATCCGGCAGCCCCCGGGCAGGTCGCGGGCGATGGCGCGCTCCACGCTCTGCAGCAGGCTGGCCTTGTGCTGCAGCGGCGCGCACTCCAGCTCCAGCAGTTTGAGCGCCTGGCGCAGGGCGACCGGCTGATGCCCGGGCAACGACTGGTCGAGCCAGCGGCTGGCGATCACCATGCGGTTGTGCAGGCAGCCGAACGCTACTGCCGGCCCTAACAGATGCACGTAAGTGTCCCGGTAGGCCGGCGCGGGATGGGTGAACTCGAAACGCAGCGGCTGGAACTCGGTACCGATCAGCGTCCGGCCGTAGACCATCAGGCTGGCGAAGAACTCCTCCACCGCGAACACCTGGATCTCGGCGTAGGGCAGCCGGCAGTCGACCTCGATAAAGGTCTCCCGCTCGTCCTCGTGAAGACTGTAGACCGCGATGCCGCCGCTGGCGTGCTGGTAGCGCGCGCCTACCTCGAAGGCATCGCGCAAGGTCCTGCACAACGACAGCACGTGGCCGAGCAGGCCCAGGGTGCCCAGTACATTGCGATGCCCGACCCACAGCCCCAGGCCCTGCCCGGGCAAGGCCTGCAGGGTGCGCTGGATCAGTGCCACGGCCTGGCGACAGGCGATGCGCTGGGCCGGGTCCTGCAGCTCGGCCGGGGTGAAGCCCAGGCCTCGGCACAGCCGCTCGCCGTCCAGGCCACGGTCGCTGGCGAGCTGGAGCAAGGTCTGCAACATGAACGGCGAGGCCAGCGCCAGGTCGAGTTGCGGGTCGAGGGGGGTACTGGGCATGAAAGGCTGCTCCCGGGCCGAGGCGCCTGAGGTTCTTGTTGTCGGGGGCACTGCGCTCGGCGCCGTCATGATATCGCGCAGGGACGCGCCCCGACGGCGAGAGTAACAAAATATTGCAGAGTGTCCGGCAAAGCCCCCCTGCCTGTCCGGCACGGCCCTGCGCCCCCAGGCGGCCAGCGCTTATTTGTATAGGGCGGCACAACGCCGCTCGCCCACAACAATAAGAACGAGCCCGACCATGAACCCGACCCGCCTCGCCTGGCTGCCCCCGGCAGCCGCCTGCATGCTCAGCGCCAGCCTCGCCCTCCCGACCCATGCCACCGAAAACGGCGTGGACAACATCGGCCCCGGCACCGACGGTTTCTTCGTCCTGCCGCTGAACGTCGACCAGCTGCCGGCGCACATGTTCGCCTTCAATCTCTACTACAACCACTACCAGGCGCGAAAACTGGACATCAGCTCGCTCGGCGGCAAGGTCGAGCAGGTGAAGATCACCTCCGATGCGATCATCCCGCGGCTGGACTACCTCAGCCCGCTGCGCCTGTTCGGCGGGCGGGTCGGCGGCTACGTGGCGCAGCCCTACATGCGCCAGCAGGTGGCGATGTTCGGCCAGCGCAGCCGCCGCGAGAGCCAGGGCGACGTCACCATCGCACCGATCATCCTGTGGGACATGGGCGCGGACCTCACCCTGGGCGCGGCGCTGGAGATCACCCTGCCCACCGGCGACTACGAAGCCACGCGCATGGCCAACACCAGCAACAACTTCTACACCTACAAGCCGCTGCTGTCGGCGACCTGGCTGCCCAGCGAACGCAGCGAGCTGTCGGTCAAGGCCACCTACAGCTTCAACGAAGAGAACCACGACACCGACTATCGCTCGGGGCAGCTGTTCCACTTCGACTATTCGGCCAGCTACCGGGTGACCGACAACCTGCGCCTGGGGGTCAATGGCTACTACGTGAAGCAGACCACCGACGACAAGCAGTTCGGCCGGACCGTGAGCTTCATGGGTGAGGATGTCGATGATGGGGTGCGCGGGCAGGTGTTCGCCATTGGCCCGGCGCTGCATTACACCTTCCTCGAGTACGCCAGCATCGAGGCGCGCTGGGCCAAGGAGTTCGCGGTGCGCAACAGGCCGGAGGGGGAGATGTTGTGGGTCAAGCTGAGTTTGCCGTTTAGTTTGTGAGGCCCGATCAGTTGCTAATTTCAGCGTTTACGTCTTGATCGCCGGGGCTGCTTTGCAGCCCTTTCGCGGCACAAGGCCGCTCCTACAGGGAGTGCGGTCGCCTGTAGGAGCGGCCTTGTGCCGCGAAAGGGATGGCCGCCCATTCAGGGAAATGCATGAATTTATGGACTGCGCAGCAACCCGCTACGCATACACCGGCCAGCGCTCGACAATCCGCCCATCGCGAACCGCCAGCAGGTCGCCGAACTGCAGCAGGATGGCCTCGGACTGGGTCGGGCGCAGGAACACCTGGTCGTCGACCTGCAGGCCCACCGCCGCCGAGCCGTTGAGCATTTCCTGGTTGGAGCTGCGCCCATAAAGGCCGTTGAAACGCAGTCCCCTGGGCGACTCGGGCTCGGCCAGCCAGTTGCCGCCATAAATGAAGAAGGTCTCGCGCTGATTCGGGTCCCACCAGGCGAACAACGCCGACTTGCCGTCCAGCGCCGGAATCTGCACCGCACCCGTGCGCTTGATCACCGGCGTGGCAATATAGGCCGCCGGCTGGTGGTCCTGCAGCGACGGCAGGTCATAGTGGGTGGGCTTGAGCAACGCCGAACCCACCGATACCTCGCTACTGGTGCGCTCGTACTCGTGCATGCGGTAGCTCGGGCTGCCGGCGGTGTTCAGGGTCAGGTCCGTACGCCACAACCCGGGGTAACGGCTGCGGGCGTACTCGACAAAGCCGTCGTACAAGCCCATGACCTTGGCGAACAGCGCCTGTGGCGATCCGAGGATGCCCGGCACGCCCATGCCGACGAAGGGGTCGTAGCCCATGAAGCCGGCGAAGGCCAGGTGCCGGGGATTGGCGGCGATGATCGCCAGCATCCGCTCCAGCTGCGCCGAGTCCTTGACCCCGCCCCGGTGCAGGCCGACATCCAGCTCGATGTTGATCCGCAGCCGGGTGCCCAGTCCCTGGGCCAGCGCCAGGTACTGTTGCAGGCGCTCGGGGGTGTCGAGCAACCATTGCAGTTGCCTGGCCGGGTCGAAAGCGCCGCGGTGCTCTTCGTAGAACAGCTGCGCCGAACGCACCGGCAGCGGCTTGCCCAGCAGGATGTCGGCATCCGGGAAGCGCAGCGCATCGTGGTTGAGAAACGGCTGGTGGAACGACATCAGCCGGCGGGTATCGGCGCGCCGGGCGATGTAGTCGAGCAACTGCGGCGAGGGCAGCGACTTCTCCACCAGGCGCAGCTGCTTGCCGGCGCGGCGCACCGACTGGGTCACCACATCGATGTTGTGGTCCAGGCGGTCGAGGTCGATCAGCATCACCGGGCGCATCGGCCCGTGCTCGCGCAGCTCGCGCTGCAACCTGGCGAAATAGTCATCGTGCGGCGCCCCTTGGGCGCCAGGGCGCAGCCAGGCGCCGGCAGCGGCCAGCAGCACACCGGCGCCCGCTGCGCCGACCAGGAATTTGCGTCTGTTCATCACCTCTCCTTGTGCTCAGGCCACGCCGAGGATCGAGGCCAGGTGGCCATTGAGGAACTTGCCTGTCGGGTCCAGCGCCTGACGCACCTCGGTGAATGCCTTCCAGCGCGGATACAGCGGCTGCAGGGTGCGCGCATTGAGGGTGTGCAGCTTGCCCCAGTGCGGGCGCCCGGCGTATTTCCAGAAGATCGGCTCGATGGCGGCGAAGAAGTTGTGGTGGTCCATGCTGTAGTGCTGGTGCACCGAGATCGAGCAGCTGTCGCGCCCTTCGAACATGCTCAGCGGGATATCGTCGGCCTTGACGTAGCGGTACTCGATGGGGAACCAGGTTTGCAGGTCGCGCTCACGGATCAGCGCGAGGATCTCGCGCAGGCAGGCCGGGCCGTGCTCGGCGGGCACCGAGTACTCCATCTCGTTGAAGCGCACGTTGCGCACATTGGCGAAGATCTCGTACGAGTCACCGACCCGCTCGTCGAAGCTGGCGACATGCCGCAGGCTGTTGAGCAGTACGCGCCGGGCTTCGGGAAAGTCGCTGCCGTACTTGTCGAGCTTCTCGATCAGGCTGACGAATTCGTTGCCACTGCCGCCGGCCGTATCCTGGTCAGCGGTGGCGGCATCCTTGGTTTCATTGAGGGCGATGGACAGCGCATAGTCGGAATGGGTGATTACCAGCATTTCCCAATGCTGGTTTTCCAGGGTGTTCTTCTCCACGTCCTCCAGCAACTCGTCGGTGCGAGCGATCCATTGCCGCTCGCGCAGACGGAAAGCCTCGCGGTTCTGCAGGCGGATCCGGGTGGCCACGCCCAGTGCGCCGAGGGACACCCGCGCCGCGGCGAACACCTCGGGGTGGCGATGGCTGTCGCAGTCGAGGACCTCGCCGCTGGCCGTGACCAGTTGCAGGCCGGTGACCTTCGAGGAATACGAGCCAAAGCCGACGCCGGTGCCATGGGTCGAGGTGGCGATCGCGCCGGCCAGGGTCTGGTAGTCGATGTCGGCCATGTTCGGCAGCGCCTGGCCGACCGCCTTGAGCGCCGCGCCCATCGCCGACATCGGCGTGCCGGCGGCGAACTCGGCCTGCAAGGTGGCGGGGTCGTGGTCGAGCAGGCCATTGAAGTAGCCCAGCGACAGCAGGGTGCCGTCGGTGGGCACCAGGGCGCTGAAGGAATGCCCCGAACCGACCGGGCGCACCCTGCCGGGGGCTTGGCGGATGACCTGGGCCAGTTCGTCGAGGCTCTGCGGCGCCAGCCGCGCCTCGGGCAGGCAGCTTTGCGCGCCGGACCAGTTGCGCCAGGGGATCAGCCGTGGCGCGCGCAGCAGTTGTGCCAGTGCCGGATTAGTGGAGAGTGCGAGCAACGCGCAGGCCGCGCCGGAGTGTTGCAGCCAGCGACGACGGGAAAGGTGAATCGTCATGGGAGTACCTTGCGCTCAGTGGAGGGGCTGGCCGGACATGTAGCCGATCAGGGCAAGGAACTGCGCCTCGCTGCACTGCATGCACAGGCCCATGGGCGGCATGCCCTGGTAGCCGTTGATGCTGTGCTCCAGCAGGCGGTCGACGCCCTGGGCCAGGCGCGGGGCCCAGGCCGCCGCGTCGCCTGCCAGGGGGGCGCCGGACGCTGGGTTGGCGTGGCAGGTCTGGCAGGTGCTGGCGTACAGCGCGGCCAACGCAGGGTCCGCGGGGGGGGCCTGGGTGACGGCGGGTTTGCTGTCGTCCCGGCAACCGCCGAGTAGCAGGGCCAGGGTGGTCAGGACGGCTGCAGGTAGCAGCGGTGGGAAAAGCGCCATGGTGCTCCCCTCTTCTACCGTGCTTGGGCACGGCGTTTTCTTGTGGTGGGTAGGAAGCAACAGTAAGGCGGGGACAGGCTGGGGGTTCAGGGCAATGGCGGACAGCGAGGGGGGTGGGATCGGACAATCCTGCGCAGGGCAAGCAGCAACAGGCAGCCCTTTAAAGGTGTTGAAAATTGGCGTCCGACTTGGGCTTGCCGGGGCTGCTTTGCAGCCCATCGCGGCACAAGGCCGCTCCTACAGGGGTACGCGTTCGCCTGTAGGAGCGGCCTTGTGCCGCGATGGGCCGCAAGGCGGCCCTGTCAGCCCTTGTTGGTCAGGCCGTCAACCTGGCCTTCGACCGTCACCGGCCCGACCTTCAGCTTGCCGCCTTCCAGCGACACGCTGGGCAGGCCTGCCTCCGGCAGCTTGGGCAGGTCGAGGGTTGCCTTGACCTGGTAGCCGAGCGGCTTGACCTCGGCCCCGAGCGTGGTACCGCCCTGCTCCACGCCCTTGACCTGCAGCCCCAGCCCACGCTGCGCCGCGATGCCCGAAGCCTGCGTGACCCCGGCCTTGCGCACGAACTCGCCCTGGGCATTGAACGATGGCGTGTAGTCGAAGCCTGGCTTCTCCTGGCCTTCCTTCGCCTCGCCCGGCTTGCCGGCCAGGCCCGCGCCCAGGTCGACCCGCACCGAGGTGGTGGTGTCCTGGCGTTCCGCGACCGTCAACCCGCCCGCCAGCTTGCCGCCGACCTGCTGGCCGTCGACCCGGGCGCCGCTGAGTTGCGCCGCACCGGCACTGTTCAGAGTCACATCGCCAGCGGTGATATGGCTGTTCTGCTGGGTGGTGGCCTGCAGATGGTCCACCTGCACCTTGCCGCCCAGGTCGAAGTCATGGGACGAGCTGACCTGTTGCCCGGCGTCCGCCGGTGTATTTCGGCTCAGGTTGCTCCCGGCCTTCACCTCGACGCCCCAGTTGGTACGGCCCTGGGTGGACTGCGCCGACTCCAGCGCCAGGCCACCCTCGCCTGCGCCGACGTTGACGGCCGTGGCACCGACCTGGGTGCCCTGCAGATGCACCGACTGGCCGGCCAGGTCCACGTTGCCACGGCTGTTCAGCTGACCGCCGGCCAGGGTCTGCGAGCGTTCGTTGGTCTGGCCCACATTGAAGTTGCCGCCCAGCTTGCCGCTCAGGTCACGGCCCTGCTCACCGGTAGCCGCCTTGCCGCCGAGGTTGAGGCCACCGCCCAGATGACTGCCGCTGACGGTCCGGGTGTCGCTGGCGGCCTGCAGGTCGAGGGCGCCACCGGCCTTGAGTTCGACCGGGCCGTTCGCGTCGATGCGCGTGCCCTGCAAGGTCTGGTCGCCAGCACTGCCCAGGCGCACCAGGCCGTTGCCGCTGATGCTCGCCACCTGGGCCTTGCTGTCGACACTGTGCTCGCCGGCATGGTCGAGCTGGAACCCAGCACCCAGGTCGACCTTGTCCCCCACCGGCAAGGTGCCCACGGTCAACGAACCGCTGCCAGCGAGGCTGCCGGTGTCGCGACGCGCATGATTGCTGGCCTGGTCCAGGGCCAGCTTGCCGCCGGTGTTGACCGCCACCGCGCCCTGGCCACCGTCGAGACGGCTGCCTTCGAAGCGGGCATCGCCACCGACCTGGAGGTTCAGGCCCTGGTTGCCACTGAATGTACCGACCACGGCAGTGGATGTATCTTCGCTCAGGTGCTTGCTGCCACCGGAACCGTTGGCGGTCACGTTGAGGTCCTCGCCGGTCTTGGTGTAGATCCGGGCGGACACATCGGCGTTCACCTGCTGCTCGCTGCGGCTGTGGGTGTTGCTGGCCGCGTCGGCCTGCAACGAACCGGCCTTGATGTCCAGCGCGCCGCCGTTGGCGTTGTAGCGGGTGCCCTGGTCCTTCAGCGCGCCGGCCACGTCCAGCTGCACGCCCTGGCCGTTGAACTGGCTGACCACCGCGGTGCCGGTCTGCTCGCCCTGTTGCTGGCTGGCATGGCCCACGGCCAGGTCGACGCCCAGGTTCGGCGTGCCGAGCTTGCCCAGGGCGGCGGTCAGCGAAGTCTTGCCGTCCAGCACGTCCTTGACGTCGTTGAGCGGCAGCTTGCCGTCGAGCGCATCCTTGACGGACACCTTGCCGTCCACCACGTCCATGACCGCCCCGGCGATCGGCCGGGCGATGTCCTTGTACTCGACGTTGACACCGACATCCGCTGTCCAGCTGCTCTGCTGGTGGCTGCTGCTGGTGGTGTCGCGGGCCGCACGGTTGTCCACCTGGCCTGCGCTGATGCTCAGGGTGCCGGCGCTGTTCACCTGCGCGCCTTCGCTGGCCAGTGTGTCGGCCTTGATTTTCACGCTGCCGGCGCTGTCGAGGCCGGTGGTCTTCGCCGTGGTGCTGCTGGAAGTGTCCTGCTGGGTGCCATGGGCGAAGTCGACCCCGGCGCCGGCACGGTCCAGGCCGGCGGTAAGGTAGACGCCACCGCCGGTGTGGCTGCTGTCGCGGGACTCGCTGCGGCTGTCCTGCTCGGCCAGCAGCGACACCTGCTTGCCGGCCAGGGTGGTATCGCCCGCGGTGGACTTCACCGCGGCGCCCTTGACGCTCAGGTCACCGCCGGCGGTCAACTGAACTTCGCTGCCGCTGAGGCTGGAACCCTGCTGGCTGACCTGGCTGCCACTGGTGCTCTGACGATCGCTCGCATAGCCGACGCCAGCACGATACTGCCCGGAGCCCGGCGCGCTCTCCTTGGCCGACGCAACGAAGCCACGGCTGCTGCTGGCGCTGTTGTGTTCGCGGGTGTCCTGGGCCGAGGCGACCTTCAGATCCCCCGCCGCCTCGGCGTTCAGCGCACCGGTGGCCTTGACCGTCGAGCCGACCACGTCGGTGCCCTCGGCGCTGCTCAGGCCGACGCTGCCACCGGCCACCAGCTCGCTGCGCACCGCGGTGCTTTCCCAGCTGTTCTGCTTGGCTTCGTTGTGGCTGACGCCGAAGAACTTGCTCTGCTGGTTCTGGCTGTCACGCTGGTCGGTGCGCGAGGCGTTGCTGATCTGCACCTGCTTGCCGGCGATGCGGATGTCCTGGCCACTGGTCAGCTGGGCACCTTCGGCCAGCACCGAGGCCTTGGCGTGCAGTGCGATGTCGCCACCCTTGAGCTGGCTGGTGACGCTGCGCTGGGTTTCATTGCGGTTGTCCCAGTCGGCCTTCCAGAAGCCCTTGGTGTGCTTGCCCTGGTCGGTCTGCACCTGGCGCTCGGTGGCGGCGGTCAGGCGCAGGTCGGCACCGCTGTCCAGGCGCAGTTTGCCGGGCGCCTCGAGGCTGGCGGCGCTGAGGGTGAGGTCCTGGCCGGCGTGCAGCCCGGCATCACGCTGGGCCACGACCCGGGTGGCGTGCTCGCGGGTGTCGCTGTCGGTCTGGGTGCGCTGGTAGGTCTCCCAGTCGATGCCCAACGCGCCGCTGCGCCAGTTTTCGCGTTTTTCCTGGAGCTTGCGGCTTTGCACGGTGCTCAGGGTGAGATTGCGTCCGGCGTCGAGCTTGACGTCGCGCCCGGCCACGTCGGCAGCGGCCAGGGTCAGGTCCTGGGCACCATGCAGCTCGACATCGCCCTGGCTGCTGCGCACGCCGGCACGGGTCGCCTGCAGCGAGTCGGCCACGGCGGCGCCGCTGATATTCAGGTCACCCGCCGAGTCGATACGCACGCCGTCGCGGCCGTCGATCTGCCCCGACCCGACCCGCACACCGGCACCCTGCGCGGTACTGACGATATTGATGCGCCCGGCCTGCATCGCGCCGAACAGGCTGGCGTCGATACGTTGCTCGCTGGCTGCGCCGCGGTCGACGACCTTGGCCTGGCCGCTGACGTAGTCCACCTGATTGCGGCCCACGGTGAGGTTGAGTTGGTCGCGGGCATCCAGACGACCCTGGCTGTCGATGCGCGGGGCGATCAGGTTGACCGAGCCGCCGTCGTTGCGCAGGCCGGCGCCCTGCACCTGCAACTGGCCGTTGGCGTCCTGGGTGCCCAGGGCCTTGAGCCGGCCCGCGTCCAGTTCAGGACGGCCCACCACCAGGCTGGCATTGGGCGCGTTGATGAAGCTGGCGCCGTTGACCGAGATGCCGTTGGGGTTGGCCAGCACATAGTCGGCGGCGCGGCCGAAGATTTCCTGGGCGCCATTGATGGCGGAGGCGTTGCGGCTGACCACTTCGTTGAGGATCACGCTCGCCGCCTGGCCCTGGAACTGCGGGTTGGCCGCCAGCTCACCGGCCAGCTGCGAGTGGCCGGCCTGCAGGGCGTTGTTCAGTACCAGGCCCTGGCGGTCGACGTTGTAGTCAAGGAACTGATTGTGCGACAGGCCCGCGCCGTTGGGCGCGACGATATTGACGATGGGCACGCCGCCCTGGGTCTGCAACTGTGCCGTGCCCCCGGGGCCGGGGGCGACCACGACGCCGCCGGCCAGCGCCTGGGGCAGGCTCGCGGCCAGGAACAGGCTGGCTATCGCCCAGCGCAGCTTGCCTTGCGGGGACAGGTTGAAGGTAAAGGGGGTCTTGGGCATAGTCACTCTCCATGTCGGTACTGCTAATTCGGTGCGACTCAAATCTGCACGGCGGCCCTGAACAGCCAGACTTCAGGCTCGCGGTGGTAACCGCTGGGGGTGGTCAGGCTGCGCTGGTAGTCAACGTCCAGCTGCAGCGCCTTCCAGCTCAGGTTCAGGCCCAGGCTCGCGCCGCTCAGGCGCTGGCTGGCGGCGCCGTGATCGGCCTTGATCCAGCCGTGGTCCAGCCCCAGCCGCGGGGTGATGGTCAGCGGCCCCTGGGGCTGCAGCGGCAGGCGCAGGGTGTTGCGCCACACCGCCCCGCTGGCCCCGGACAGGCTGCTGAGGCGATAGCCGCGCACGGCGGAATCGTCGGTGCCGAGCAACTGCTCGATGGCTGGCAGCGGGTCGGGGCTGTACTGCAGGTTGAACTGGCTCTGCCACTGCCAGGGTTGGCCCAGCAGCTGGCCATTGCGCCACTGGCCGAGGCCGGCGCGGTACTTGCGAAACTGCGCCATGGGCAGGTCGGGCACCGGCCGATCGGCATCGTCGTCGGCGCCAAACCAGTGCAGTCCCTGGGCGTAGTTGAGGTCCAGATTCCACACCGCGCTGTCGAGCCAGAACAGATTGAGCCCGGCCTCGGCCACCGTCAGCGTCGGGCTCTGCACGTCCAGGCGGACCTTGGCGAATTCGCTGTCGACGTCCTTGTGCGCCAGTTGCAGGCTGGCGCTCAATTGATGGCGCTGGTCGCGCCACAGCACGCGCTCGCCGCGCAGGCTGAGCTGGTCGGTGATGCCGGTGCTGTGCAGGGTCAGGGTGCTGAGCTTGATCGGCGAGCGGTACTCGGCATGGCTGGCGAACAGGCTGAAGGTCCAGTAGCCATAGGGAATCGCGTAGTACAGGCTGGCGTTGCGGCTGTAGCGGTCGCCCTGGTTGAGGGTGTCGCTGGCCGACAGGCTGAGCAGGTCATTGAGCGCCAGCGGGTTGTCCAGGCTCATGCTGAGCACGCTGCGGTCACGGCCAGTGCTGGCGCTGCCGAGATTGTCCAGGCCCAGGCCCACGGAAACCCGTGGCAGGCCGGCGCTGCGCGGGCGCAGGATGATCCGCGAGGCGCCCGGCTGGCTGCCGGGGGCGATGTCGGCGGTGAGGTCGACCGAGCGCAGGCGGTTGAGCTGGTCCAGGCCCTGCTCCAGGTCGCGCAGGTTCAGCGGCTCGCCAAGCATGCCGGGGAAGGCCCCGACCAGGGACACCGGCAGGCGCTGGTCGGCCAGCTCGATGGCCTCCAGGTAGCCTTCGTCCACCAGGATGTCCAGCGACTGCCCGGCCGCCGGGGCGCTGCTCAGGTAGGGGCGGCTGGCGATATAGCCCTTTTCCAGGTACAGCGCGGTGATGCCCGACAGCAGCTGGTTGATCTGCCCCACGCCCATGCACGCGGCCACCAGGGGGTCGATGCGGGCATCGAGGGTGGCGCGGTCGATCAGCGTGACACCGCCGATGCGCACCCCGGCCAGCGGCCAGCAGCGCGCATCCGGGGCCGCGGCCTTGGGTGTCTGTGGGGTGGTGTCGGGCGCGGTGAACGCGCCGCGTTGCAGTTGCCGGCGGCGTTGTTCCAGTTGCAGTTGCTGCAGGTCGTGTTGCTGCTGTTGCTGTTGGCGCAGCACTTCCTGGCCGGGGGTAAATGTCTCGGCATGCAGGTTGCCGGCGCACAGGCAAGCCAGTACGACAGACAGCATTAATTGACGACGATCAACAGCAGACAGGTACGACATACAACACCCATTCGCAGGCAAAGGCACAGCGAGAATCGCAGTACTTGGAACTTCCCAGCACGGTCACCGAGGGTTATCGGCACACGCGCAATAACTTTAGAAAGTTGAGCGTTGTTTGTTGAAACGCTCGCGGAAAAGTTAACGACTGCTAATTACCACATGGCTACGGGCATGACCGCATGGTCACTTGATAGCCCTTGGTAAAGCGGGTATAGGGGCTGACGCGATCGAATTGTCCAACAATCGAACTGGATGACTGCCTGGCCCCACGGTACTTGTAGACACGAGCGGGAGACACCGGACTTTAGTCGTAGGGGGAAATAGTGTATCAACTTTCTGGTTTTCGGCAGATTGGGCGAGAGACAAGTTGGTTGAAAATTGCGCAAAAGTTGCGCTGAGGAATGGGGAGTAATTGTTCTGGAATTGAGGTGTTCGACGAGAGTATTACAGCGCCTATTAGACCGAGCGCCGCCCGCGCGGCGCATCGCGGATGAATCCGCTCCTGCATTTGTTGCAACGTGGCCATGCCTGATAGGCCATGGTTGTTTGCCTTGTTTGCACGACGCGGTTTTTCGGTGGGCATTGCCGCCGCCCCACCTGTCTCAAGACAGGCGCCAAGGCTGGCAACCATGGCCTGACAGGTTCGGTACGTTGCAACAGACGTAGGAGCGGATTCATCCGCGATGCGCCACGCGGGCGGCGCTCGATCTGATAGGCGCTGCAAGACTATCGCCTGCCACTCACCGCTCTCACACAATCCCCCTCACCGCTCCAACGCCGAACCGCGCAACAATCCCCCCTCTTCACTCCCCTCGCCCAGCCCATCGATCTGCGCCATGCTCAGCCGCGCCGTCTCCTTCAAGCCCAACGAACACAGCGCCACCAGCGCCAGCGCCGCCGCCCCGTACAACGCGACGCCCAGTGGGTCATGCCCGTTGAGAATCAGGATCGCCGTGGCAATGCTCGACGCCGTCCCGCCCCCCAGTGCCGCGCCGACCTGGTAGCTGGCGGAAATGCCCGAGTAGCGCATTTCCCGGGGAAACTGCTCGCCCAGGAACGCCGGGATCGGCCCCTGTGTGGCGCCCATCAGCGCACCGACCAGGCTGTAGGCGACCAGGGCGATACCGAAGTGGCGCATGTCCACCAGGGCAAAAAAGACGAACAGCCCCAACGCCATGACCAGCGCCCCGAACACCATCACCACGCGCCGCCCCAGGCGGTCCGACAGGTGCCCGAACAGCGGCGCCGACAGCACGATGGCCACCGACAGGGTCAGGTCGAACATCAGGGCCTGGGTGCTGCCGTACCCCGCCTGGGTGGCGTAGGTCAGGAAGAACGTGCTGCCGATGTAGGCAATGGTGCAGTAACCGAAGGCGATACCGGTGCACAGCAGCAATTGCCGTGGCCGTTGCCGCAGGGCTTGCGCCAGGGGCGCCCGCACGGGTTTGACGGTGGATGCGGTCAGCGGCGTCTTCAGCCGTGCATACAAGCCGATCAGCACCAGGGTGCCTCCCAGCCAGAACGGGATCCGCCAGGCGAAGTCCACCAGGTTGTCATCGAACGCGGCGCTGACCAGGGCGAATACCGCCGCACCGAGAATGCCGCCCACGCCGATGCCCATGCTGGTGAAACTGCCCCACAGGCCGCGCCGGCCAGGCGGCGCCGACTCGATGCCAAACAGCGCGGCGCCACCCCACTCGCCCCCGGCGGCAAAGCCCTGGACCAGGCGCAACAGCACCAGCAGGATCGGCGCAACCACACCAAGGCTGGCATGCCCCGGCAGGCAGCCGATGAGGAAGGTGCTCAGCCCCATCAACAGCAAGGTGGTGACCAGTACCTTCTGCCGACCGACGCGGTCGCCGAAATGGCCAAACACCAGGCCGCCCAGGGGCCGGGCGAGGAACCCCGCGCCGAAGGCACTGAACGCCACCAGGGTGGCGGTCAGGTGGTCCAGACCGGGAAAGAACACCTGGGGAAACACCAGCGCGGCGGCGGTGCCATAAATGATGAAATCATAGAATTCGAGGGCCGTGCCCAGGCCGGAAACGCAGAAGGTACGCAAGGCGGAGCGGGAAGGTTGTGCATGCATTGTTGTTGTTCTCGTGATGCGGATGGGCTCAGAAGCGTTGGCAGCCGGCCTTGGCCAGTTGCAGCGGGGTGCCGGCGACGTAGTCGAGATGGCCGTGCTCGGTGTCGATGGCCACGCTGAGCAGGGTTTCCCAGCGCTCGGTGTCGGGCAGCGCCAGGTCCGGATGGAAGCAGATCGGCGCGGCATCGCCCGCAGCGCCGCACATGGCCTCGGCACGGGCACGCGGGTCGGCGCTGGTCATCTGGCCGACCACCTGTTGCAGATGGGCCAGCCGGCCCTCGGTCTCGGCCCGGTCGGCGACCTGCTCACCGGTACTGAGCTGCGGGTCGAGGAAATGGTTGGTGTGCAACAGCCAGCCATCCTCGCGGGGCAGCACCAGCGCCGTGCGCTCGGGACTCAGCTCGATGCTCACCGCACGTGGGCTGCGGTCCTCGCGGGAGAACACAGTGAGCACGGTGGAGGCGCTGACCCGCGCCGAACGGGCCAGTTCGATGGCCTCGTCGACACTGCGAGCCTCCTCCAGCAGCCGTCGGGCGATGGCATGCACCGGCACGCCGCCGGCGGTGTTGTCGCTGCGGTGGTGAAGGATGTTGAAGTGCAGGCCCAGGCCCGCGCTGTTGACCCCCAGCTTGGCCAGCATGCCGAACTCGCAGAACAGCTTGACCGCCAGGCCCTGGCGGCTGCGCAGGGCCAGCATCAGGCCATGGGGGCACAGGCTGTCGTGCCAGTCCCAGGTCTGCAGGGTCTGCGGCGCACGCGGGCCACGGAGGGCGTGCACGGTGGTGGAGCATTCGCTGTGGCGGGTGCGTGCCGCCAGCACCTCGGTGCGGGCGTTGAGGCTCGCCAACTGCCACAACGGCAGGCCGCTGCCACTGGCCAGGCCGGTGATTTCCGCCGCCAGGTCCGGGCTCCAGGCCTCGAGGGCGGCCAGGCTGTTCTCGCCGATGCGCTGCGCTTCGCCCAGCGTCACGCCGACGCGGGGAAAGAAGTCCAGGTACAGCTGGGTGGTCTCGCCGATCTGCCCGGCAAAGCGCTCGCCGACCTGACGGCCGCGGGCATGGGGATCGAGGGTATCGGTGACGCAGGTATGAATCTTCACGGCGGCTTTCCTGATGGGACGCGAGCGGCAAGCCTAGCGGCGAGGCCCCACCCCGATCATCGCCAGGCCCCGCACAACTTTTGTGCCCGCCAGGAAAAACTCAGGCGCGCAGGCCCTGCCCGCGCAAGTGCTCATGCAACAGGGCGATGAATGCCTGCACCTTGCGCGTATTGCGCCGATGCGGCAGGTACAGCACATGCACCCAGGGACCGAACGCGCTCAGCGCCCGCCAGTAATCAGGCATCACCTCCAGCAGTTGCCCATTGACCAGGTAGGGTGCCGCGCACCAGGTGGGGATGAACTGCAGCCCCTGGCCATCGAGCAGGCAGGCCAGCAGGAAGTCGAAGTTGTCGCTGACCAGCCTGGCCGTCGGCTGGCGCACGCGCTGGGTCTGGCCCTCGTGCTCGATCCACCAGAAGCTGCGGTTGAGCAACGGGTGGCGCAGCAGCAGCCAGTCATGCTGGGCGTAGTTGTCCAGGTTGATGACCTCGCCGCGTCGGGCCAGGTAGTCCGGGCTGGCGCACAGGATCACGCGGTTCTCGATCAGCGGCTGGGCGATCAGCTCGGGCTGGTCGGTGGGACCGTCGCGCAGCGACAGGTCGTAGCCGCCGTCGATCAGGTCCTCGTTGGCATCGTTGAGGTTCACCTCCAGGCGCACCTGCGGGTGCTCGCGCATGAAGCGGCAGCACACCTGGTTGAGAAAGGCCGGGCCGAACGACGGTGGTGCGGTGATGCGCAAGGTGCCGCGCAGTTCATGCTGCAACTGCTCCACTTCTTCGGTGACCCGCTGCAGATGCATCAAGGCCTGTCGCGCGCCTTCCAGGTAGAGGGTGCCGGCTTCGGTCAGCGCCATGCGTCGGGTGGTGCGCTCGAACAGGCGCACCCCCAGCTCGGCTTCCAGATGGGCGACGGCCTTGGTGATGGCCGACGGCGTCTTGCCCAGCTGCTCGGCGGCACGGCTGAAGCTGCCGTGTTCGGCGGCGGCGACGAAGATGGTCAGGGCCGTCATTTTGTCCATGGTTGCTTCCTGGTTGGCACACTTGGGGCGCCGTGGAGTATCCATGGATTCATGCGCAGGCGGCAATCGATGGGGAGCAGCAAGCACTCTTTCCAGAACGCGAATAAAGTTGTGCCTGCCGTGCCGTTTAAACACCCTTCCCGCTTGGCTAGCCTGCCGCCTCCCCCATCAAGCACGAGGCATCGCATGAAGCAGTTCCTGAAGATCGCGCTTGGCGCCGGCCTGGCCTGCGCCGCCCTGCCCGGCTTCGCCGCCGTCGACCTGATCCTGCACAACGCCAAGGTCTACACCGCCGAGCCGGGCCAGCCACTGCAGCAAGCCGTGGCGGTGGAGGGCGAGAAGATCGTCGCGGTGGGCTCCGACCAGGCCGTGCTGCGCCTGAAGGTCGATGGCACGCGGACCATCGACCTGGGCGGCAAGGTGCTGATGCCCGGCCTGCTCGACTCCCACTCCCATGCCATCAAGGGTGGCCTGCAGCTGGAGTTGGCCGACCTGGCCGGTGTGCAGATCCCCCTCGACGCGCTGGAACAACGCCTGCGCCAGTGGCGTGAGGACGGCAAGGCACGACGCGGCGAGTTCCTCAGCGTCGGCGGCTTGCCGCCAACCTACTGGGACGACCTGGCCGCGCTCGAGCAGCGCTTCAACCAGGGCGAGTGGGCCGACCAACCGATCCTGTTCGCCGCCAACGACATGCACACCGGCTGGGCCAACCGCGCCATGCTCACCCGTGCCGGCATCGATGCGGCAAAGATCGCCGCCCTGCCAGCCGTGGCCCGCAACACCATCGGCCAGCACTCGGACGGCACGCCGAACGGCTTTCTCGTCGACGCCGGGCTGTACCCGGTCACCGACCTGCTGCCGGCACTGACCCACGACACACTGATGAGCGCCGGGCGCCAGGCCCTGGCGCACTATCGAAGCCTGGGCGTCACCGGCTGGATGGACCCGCTGGCCAACGAGCTGCCCGGTGCCGACGTACACAACGATTCGCTCGGCGTGCTGCCGGTGTACAGGGCCCTTGCCCTGCGCGGCGAACTGACCGCCCATGTGGCCGCGCTGCTGATGGCCGATTCCAAAGCCCGTCCGGCCGACCTGGATGAGCTGGACAAGGTGCGCCGGCAGTTCCTCGGCGTACCCAACCTCACCCTGCCCGGCATCAAGGTGTTCGCCGATGGCGTCGCCGAGATGCCGGCGCAGAGCGCGGCGATGCTCGAGCCTTACCGCAACTCGGGGCAGCACGGCGAACTGCTGCTGGACCCGGCGCACTTCGGCGAACTGGTGAGCGCCGCCGACGCCCGTGGCTGGCTGGTGCATGTGCACGCCATCGGCGACCGCGCCGTGCGCGCGGCGCTCGACGGCGTGGCCCAGGCCCGCCGTGATCGCGCCAGCGGCATCGCGCACTCGATCACCCACCTGCAGATGGTCAACCCGAAAGAGTACGCACGCTTCAAGCAGCTGGACGTGATCGCCTCGATGCAGTTGTACTGGGCCAGCGCCGACGAGGCCAATCTGGAGCTGGTCAAACCCTACGTCGATGCCATGGCCTTCCTGCACACCTTCCCGGCGCACTCGCTGCTTGCCCATGGCGCCACCATCGCCGGCGCCAGCGACTGGCCGATCAGCACCCCTGACCCCTGGCAGGCCATCTACCAGGCCATCAGCCGCGTCGGCCCCAAGGGCGTGCTCAACGCCGCCGAGGCCCTCGACCGCGAGACGATGCTCCAGGCCTATACCCTCAACGCCGCCCGGGCCATGCGCCTGGAACGGCAGATCGGTTCGCTCAAGGCCGGCAAACAGGCCGACATGATCGTACTCGACCGCGATATCTTCAGTGTCGCACCCCAGGCGCTGCGCGACACCCAGGTGCTGCAGACCTGGTTTGCCGGAAAACCCATCTACACGCGCTGAGCCAGCTTGCGCGGGTCGGGTCGATCAACCGTCCATGCTCTTGGTCAATGCTTCGCTGCCCTTGGGCGGGTAGACCACCTCCCGGGTATCGAGGTCGCGAATCTCGGAGGTGATGGTGATGGTCATCGTCTCTCGCCCGGGCGGGCCGTTGATGGCATCGACGGTGTCAAAATCGACGATGTAGCGCTTGCCTGCACGGAACTCGACGTCGCGCGCGGTGAAACCGCATTTGCCGCCACCGGTGCCCAGCGCGTTCATCGAGGCCCAGCACCAGCTCAGCGAGTGCTTGCCCGGCGTCAGCCGCAGCGCCTGCTTGCCCGCGATATCGAGGATCGAGCGGCGCCCGGCCCCCTCGAGCAACTGGTCATCGACATGGGTGGCCAGCAGCAGGCGATGGAACGGCACGCCCAGGGCGCGGTAGCGGATGGTGGCGAAGTACACGACCGGCGCGTCGGCCTGGTTGCCGGACAGATCATAGGGCGTCATCGTCTCAGGCGCCCAGTCACCCTGGTACTCCTTGTAGTGGTAGTTGGAGCAGGCTCCGAGCAGGGCGGCCAGTGACAGGGCGACAACCGATTTGAGGCAGGACGACAGACGCATGGTTCTTCCTTGGTGAATACAGGCGCAAGGATAGCGGCTGCGCACCCTTAAAATCAAAACGCCATCATCCTCGTCGATCACGCACCGCGGTGTATGCTTCGCGCAAAGGTCCGCCCCTCCTGCCCCTGAAAAGGACATCGTCATGCGCCGCCTGGACTGGCTGAAACACCACATGGCCCACAGCGATACCCTCGCCCAATGGCTGCACCAACAGTTCCACTATGAATACGCGGACGTGCCGCTGGCCGACTGGCAACGCGAATTCGCCGAAGGCCAACACAACGGTCAATGGCAATGCCTGGTTGCCCTGGACGGCGACCGCCTGCTGGGCAGTGCCGCCCTGGCCAGCGACGACCTGCCCGGGCGCCGCGACCTCGGCCCCTGGCTGGCCTGCGTGTTCGTCGCCCCAGAGGCGCGTGGGCAAGGGCTGGCGGAGCAACTGATCGAAGGTGTCTGCGAGCATGCCCGCAGCAACGGAGTTGCCACGCTCTACCTGCATACCCATGACCAGGATGCGTATTACGCCAAGCGCGGCTGGACGCACATGGAACCGTTCGAGGCCTGGGGGCATAGCCATTGGTTGATGTCTCGCACGCTCTGACCAGCGCCGTCCTCAAGCCATGCGCCCTCCCCTGTGTAGGAGCGGCCTTGCGCCGCGAAAGGGCTGCAAGGCAGCCCCAGGATCTCAGCGCAGACGCATAATTCGCCGGGGCCGCTTTGCGGCCCTTTCGCGGCACAAGGCCGCTCCTACAGGGACGCAAATGACACCGCAGGGAATTATTTAGCGCGCCGTCGTATCTGACCCTAGGTACAAGGCTGGCCAAACCATGGCCATGCCCCAAGCCTCAAGGACAACGGCCCATGAAATCACGCAGGAAACCCGTCAAACCCATCGGTTTGAAGGACATCACCATCGTCGACGACGCCAAGATGCGCAAGGCCATCACCGCCGCCGCCCTGGGCAATGCCATGGAGTGGTTCGACTTCGGTGTCTACGGCTTCGTCGCCTATGCCCTGGGCAAGGTGTTCTTCCCCAACGCCAGCCCCGGCGTGCAGATGATCGCCGCACTGGCCACCTTCTCCGTGCCGTTCCTGATCCGCCCGCTGGGCGGGCTGTTCTTCGGCGCCCTGGGCGACCGCTACGGGCGACAGAAAGTGCTGGCGGCGACCATCGTGATCATGTCGCTGAGCACCTTCGCCATCGGCCTGATCCCCTCCTACGCCAGCATCGGCATCTGGGCGCCGATCCTGCTGTTGCTGGCGAAGATGGCCCAGGGCTTCTCGGTGGGCGGCGAATACACCGGCGCGTCGATCTTCGTCGCCGAGTACGCCCCGGACCGCAAGCGCGGCTTTCTCGGCAGCTGGCTGGACTTCGGCTCGATCGCCGGCTTCGTCCTCGGCGCCGGGGTGGTGGTGCTGATCTCGACGGTGCTCGGCGAGGAGCAGTTCCTCGAATGGGGCTGGCGCCTGCCGTTCTTCCTGGCCCTGCCGCTGGGCCTGATCGGCCTGTACCTGCGCCATGCACTGGAGGAAACCCCGGCGTTCCAGCAGCACGTCGACAAGCTTGAGCAAGGCGACCGCGAAGGCCTGGCCAGCGGCCCGAAAGTGTCGTTCAAGGAAGTCGCCACGCAGCACTGGCGCAGCCTCCTGACCTGCATCGGCGTGGTGATCGCCACCAACGTCACCTACTACATGCTGCTCACCTACATGCCCAGCTACCTCTCGCACAACCTGCACTACAGCGAGGACCACGGTGTGCTGATCATCATCGCGATCATGGTCGGCATGCTCTTCGTGCAGCCGATCATCGGCCTGCTCAGCGACAAGTGGGGACGCAAGCCGTTCATCATCATTGGCAGCGTCGGCCTGTTCCTGCTGGCGATCCCGGCGTTCATGCTGATCACCAGCGGCAAGCTGGCGGTGATCTTCGCCGGCCTGCTGATCCTCGCCGTGCTGCTGAACTTCTTCATCGGCGTGATGGCCTCGACCCTGCCGGCGATGTTCCCCACCCATATCCGCTACAGCGCCCTGGCCAGCGCCTTCAACATCTCGGTGCTGATCGCCGGCCTCACCCCGACCTTGGCCGCCTGGCTGGTGGAGACCACCGACAACCTGTACATGCCGGCCTACTACCTGATGGTCATCGCCGTGATCGGCCTGCTCACCGGGCTGACCATGAAGGAGACCGCCAACCGCCCGCTGCGCGGCGCCGCCCCGGCCGCCTCGGACATCGAGGAAGCCCGCGAGCTGCTGCAGGAGCACCACGACAACATTGAGCAGAAGATCGAGGACATCGACGCACAGATCGCCGAGCTCGAGGCCCGGCGCCAGACCCTCGCGCAACAGCATCCGCGCATCGATTGAGGCTACTTGCGCATTCCGCCGGATTGCTTGCCTGATCCTCTGAATCTGTGGGGTGTATCGGTTGCGCAATGGGCCCCTGTGCTAGCGTTTCTGGATTGGGGAACAGCGTATTCCCCGCTTCCACAACCGATGATCAGCAGGTGAGCCCATGGAACTACGAATCAACCAGCAGACCTACCAGGTCGAGGCTGACGCCGACACGCCCTTGCTCTGGGTGATCCGCGACGACCTGGGCCTGACCGGCACCAAGTATGGCTGCGGCCTGGCCCAGTGCGGCGCCTGCTCGGTGCTGGTGGACGGCAACGTGGTGCGCGCCTGCGTCACCCCGGTGGCCGGCGTGGTCGGCCGCGAGGTCACCACCATCGAGGCCATCGAAAACGACGCGGTTGGCAAGCGCGTGGTCGCCGCCTGGGTCGAGCACCAGGTGGCCCAGTGCGGCTACTGCCAGTCCGGCCAGGTGATGGCGGCCACCGCGCTGCTCAAGCACACGCCCAAGCCCAGCGCTGCGCAGATCGACGCGGCCATGGTCAACCTGTGCCGCTGCGGCACCTACAACGCCATCCATGCCGCCGTGCACGATCTCGCCGAAGGGGGTAAAGCCTGATGAGCACACGCATCGATACCCCCGAAGACTTGCTGAAACTGCCAGCAGGCGAAACCGTCAACCTGTCGCGCCGGCGCTTTTTGGTCGGCACCACCGTGGGCGCGCTGGTGCTCGGCTTCGGCCTGCCAGTGGGTGCACCACGCGTACAGGCCGCCAGCGCCACGGAGCGCGGTACCCAGGTGCCGGCTTTCCTGGAGCTGCGCCCGGACGGCAGCGTGCGTCTGCTCAGCCCATTCATGGAGGGTGGGCAAGGCGTCAACACCGCCATGGCGCAGATCGTCGGCGAGGAGCTGGACCTCGAGCCTGCCCGTTTCCTGGTCGAAAGCGCGCCCGCCGGCGAAGCCTACGTGGTCATGGAAAACGGCCTGCGCATCACCGGCGGCAGCATGTCGGTGCGCATGAGCTACCCGACCATGCGCCGCCTCGGCGCCCTGGCCCGGGCCATGCTGCTGCAAGCCGGCGCCCAGCAGCTGGGCGTGCCGGTGAGCGAGCTGACCACCGAGCCGGGCAAGGTGGTGCATGCCGCTTCGGGCCGTTCGCTCGGCTACGGTGAACTGGCCGAAACGGCCATGGACCTGCCGGTGCCGGACCCGGCCAGCGTCACCTTGCGCGACCCCAGCCAGTTCCGCTGGATCGGCAAGCCGGTGCAACGCCTCGACGCCTACGACAAGTCCACCGGCAAGGCCATCTACAGCATCGACATCAAGGTCGACGGCATGCTCCACGCCGCCGTGCAGCATGCGCCGCGCCTGGGCATGAGCGTCGGCGGACTGCGCAACGAGGAACAGGTCAAGGCCATGAAGGGCGTGCACTCGGTGCACCAGCTGCCCGGCGCGGTGGCCGTGGTCGCCGAACGCTGGTGGCACGCCAAGCGCGCGGTCGAAGCGCTGCAGGTGGACTGGAAGGAGGCGGCTGCCGACAGCCAGGTGCGGCCAATGCCCGCCGATTTTTCCACTGACGGCTGGCGCGACCACCTGGCCGCCCAGACCGGGCCGAGCCGCGACGAGGAAAACCAGGGCGACGTAGCTGGCGCCCTGGCCAGCGCCAAGACCACCGTCGAGGCCACCTACCACAACCAGTACCTCAACCATGCTCAGCTGGAACCGCCCTCCGCCACCGCCCGTTTCAACCCCGACGGCAGCCTGGAGGTGTGGCTGCCGAACCAGGCCCAGGACATGTTCCGCGACGACATCGCCAAGCGCACCGGCCTGGACCCTGCGCGGATCACCCTGCACTCGCCACTGCTCGGCGGCTTCTTCGGCCGCCACTTCCTGTACGACTCGGCCAACCCCTACCCGCAGGCCATCGCCCTGGCCAAGGCCGTGGGCCGGCCGGTGAAACTGATCTGGAGCCGCGAAGAGGAGTTCCTGCGCGATGCCATGCGCCCCATGGCTGTGGTCAAGTTCCGCGCCGGCCTGGACGACAAAGGCCTGCCGGTGGCCATCGAGGCGATCAGCGCCACCGAAGGTCCGACCGAGGCGCTCGCCGGCAAGCAGGGTGACAAGGTCGACCCCACCGCCCTCGAAGGGCTGTCGGGCAAGGCCTACGCCATCGCCAACAAGCGCATTGCGCAGATCTACGTCAAAGGCCCGGCCATGCTCGGCTACTGGCGCTCGGTGGGCAACTCGCTGAACGACTTCTTCTACGAGTCGTTCCTCGATGAACTGGCCGACAAGGGCGGCCATGACCCCTACGAGCTGCGCCTGCAACTGCTGCAGGGCAACCCTCGCCTGACCACCCTGCTACAGGCGGTGGCGGAATTGTCCGGCGGCTGGAAACGCGGCCCGTTCACCGCCGAGGACGGCAGCAAGCGCGCCCGTGGCGTGGCCATGGCCTCGCCGTTCGGCTCGGAGGCGGCGGTGATCGCCGAGGTATCGCTGGAGGGCGGCCAGGTCAGGGTGCACGACATCTGGCAGGCCATCGACCCAGGCAGCATCGTCAACCCGGCGATCATCGAAGCCCAGGTCAACGGCGCGGTGTCCCTCGGCTTGTCCCAGGTGCTGCTGGAGGAAGCGGTGTGGCTCAACGGCATGCCACGGGCGCGCAACTATGACCTGTACCCGGTGCTGCCGCCATCGCGCATGGCCCGGGTGCATGTGCGCATCGTCGAGAGCGGGGCGAAGATGGGCGGTATCGGTGAGCCACCGCTGCCGGCGGTGGCGCCCGCGGTGGCCAACGCCGTGGCGCAGCTCACCGGCCAGCGCGTGCGCAGCATGCCCCTGAGCCGCCATACCTTCAGCTGACACGACAAGGACAGCCCATGAACAACAGCCGATTCGCAAGAACCGCAGGCTGGCTGGCCTTGCCGTGCCTGGTCGCGGCAGGCCTGCTGGCCTGGTACGTCACCCGCGAGCCCGCCTCGCCCTTCAGCGCCACCGACAGCGCCGACGCCGCCCTGGTCAGCCGTGGCGAGTACGTCGCCCGGCTCAGCGACTGCGTGGCCTGCCACAGCCTGCCGGGCAAGGCACCGTTTGCCGGCGGCCTGGAAATGGCCACGCCGCTGGGCGCCATCCATGCCACCAATATCACCCCGGACCGCGAGCACGGCATCGGCGCCTACAGCCTGGCCGACTTCGACCGCGCGGTGCGCCAGGGCGTCGCGCCGGGTGGGCGACGGCTGTACCCGGCCATGCCCTACCCGTCCTACGTCAAGCTCAGCGACGACGATGTGCGGGCGCTCTATGCGTTCTTCATGAAGGGCGTGCAGCCGGCCGCCGAGGCCAATGTCCCCAGCGACATTCCCTGGCCGCTGAACCTGCGCTGGCCCATCGCCCTGTGGAACGGCCTGTTCGCGCCGACCAGCGCCTATGCGCAGAAGGCCGACCAGGACCCGCTGTGGAATCGCGGCGCCTACATCGTCCAGGGCCCCGGCCACTGCGGCAGTTGCCACACACCTCGGGGCCTGGCCTTCAACGAGAAGGCCCTGGACGAGAGCGGCGCACCGTTCCTCGCCGGCGCCCTGCTCGATGGCTGGTACGCGCCGAGCCTGCGCCAGGACCACAACACCGGACTCGGGCGCTGGAGCGAGCCGGAGATGGTGCAGTTCCTCAAGACCGGACGAAACAAGCACGCGGTGGTGTACGGCTCGATGACCGAGGCGTTCAACAACTCCACGCAGTTCATGAGCGACGACGACCTGAACGCGATCGCCCGCTACCTCAAGTCGCTGCCCGGCGACCCGGGGCGTGACGGCGCACCCTGGCAGTATCAGGCGGTAGCCGCGGGGCTCGACACGCCGGGGGCGCATACCTACGCGACCCGCTGCGCCAGCTGCCATGGCCTGGACGGCAAGGGCCAGACCGAGTGGATGCCGCCGCTGGCGGGTGCCACCTCGATGCTGGCCGCGGAAAATGCCTCGGCGACCAACATCACCCTCAACGGCTCGCAGCGCATCGTCGCCGCCGGGGTGCCGGATGCCTACCGCATGCCGGCGTTCCGCGAGCAGTTATCGGACCAGGAGATCGCCCAGGTGCTGAGCTTCGCCCGCAGTGCGTGGGGCAATCACGGCGGCGCGGTAGAGGCCAAGGCGGTGGGCGCGTTGCGCGGGCATACCGACCCGGCCAGCAGCAGCCCGATCATCCTGCATATGCGCTGAGCAGCGCTGTGGGAGCGGGTTCACCCGCGAAGCCGGTGACGCGGTGGATGGCACCGGCTCTGCCGGTGTTCGCGGGTAAACCCGCTCCCACAGGGATCGTGTCAGCTTTTAGACATTGAGCAAGACCGTTGCTCCCACAGGCACTCGGCAACACGAGGTTTCATACACCATGGAAAGCATCGACCTGCTGGTCCTGCGCACCACCCATGACTGGCTCCAGGCCGGCCACCGCGTGCTGCTCGCCACCGTCGCCCGCACCTGGGGCTCGTCGCCGCGTCCGGTCGGTTCGATGATGGCCCTGCGCAACGACGGTCGGGTGGTCGGCAGTGTATCCGGCGGTTGCATCGAGGACGACCTGATCCACCGCTACACCACCGCCTACGGCGGCCCCGGCCTGCCCGAAGGGGCACCCGAGGTGATCCGCTACGGCATCAGTGCCGACGACGCCCACCGCTTTGGCCTGCCGTGCGGCGGTACGCTGGAGCTGATCCTCGAGTTCATGCCCGCCGCCGCCTCGCTGCGACAACTGCTGGGGCAACTCGACAACGGCCAGCTGATGCGTCGCCAACTGACCCTGGCCGACGGCGCGGTCAACCTCGAACCCACCGCCACCCCGGAACAGTTCCGTTTCGACGGCCGGCAGATGACCAACACCCTCGGCCCCGGCTACCGCATGCTGCTGATCGGCGCCGGGGCGCTGGCCGAGTACCTGGCGACCATGGCCCTGTTCAACGGCTTCCGGGTGGCGGTGTGCGACCCTCGGCCCGAGCACATGGCCACTTGGTCGGTCGCCGGCGTCGAATACCTGAAGGGCATGCCGGACGATGTGGTACGCGACTTCAAGGCCGATCTGCGCACCTGCATCATCGCCGTCAGCCACGATCCCAAGCTCGACGACCTGGCGCTGCTAGAGGCCCTGCATGGTCCGGCATTCTACATCGGCGCCATCGGCTCGCGACGTAACAGCCAGCTGCGCCGCGAACGGCTGATCGAGCACTTCGGCGAAACCGAGCAGTCGCTCGAACGGCTGCATGGGCCCATTGGCATCTACATCGGCAGCAAGACCCCGGCGGAAATCGCGGTGAGCGTGATGGCCGAAGTGCTGGCGGCGAAGAACGCCGTGAGCTTGCCGGGGGCGGTGAGTGTGTCCAAGGCCAAGCGCGAGCGTGATCATCAACCTTTGTAGTGCCTGAACCGGCCTCATCGCGGGGCAAGCATTGGCCACACACCTGCCAACCAGTGTCTATGCTTCTTCTCGCATACACCCACCGGTATCGACCACAAGGAAGACAGGCCAATGACTGCCACCCTCGCACGCGCTGTTGCTTTCGCCTCGCTAGTGTCCGCCGCCAGCCTCACCGCCCACGCCGCCGAACTGCCCATCGCCAGCGAAGCGCTGGAAAGCCATGTCACCACTGAAGTGACCAGGATCGACCTGCCCAACCGCCAGGTCACGGTGAAGGGCCCCCACGACAAGGACGTGACCTTCCAGCTCACCGAACAGGCCAAGGCCCTGCCCAATCTCAAGGTGGGCGATCAGGTCGATATCAAAGTGACCCGTGCCATCGCCTATGTGCTCAACACCAATGTCGGCGGCGCTCCCAAGGCCTCCGAGGAATCGGGCACCATCCGCGCCACCAAGGACAACCCCAACCCGGGTGGCGAGGCGTTCCGTCAGGTCAAGGTCACCTCGCAGATCAAGAAGATCGACCTGAACACACACGAAGTCACCCTGCTGCCACCGGAAGGCAAGCTGCAGGTGGTCAAGGTCGAGGACCCCGAACTGCAGGCACGCATGAAGAATCTCAAGCTCGACCAGACCGTAGAAGCCATCTATACCGAAGTGCTGAGCGTGGAGACCTCGCGCCCAGCCCAGTAAAACCTTTGGCCGGCCCGCGCATCGAACATCATGTGAGCCCTTCCCCCCCTTCAGGAGGTTTCCCATGGCGATGCGCCTGGCCGTGCCGTTTTGCTGCTGCCTCACCCTCGTGCTCATGGGCTGCACCAGCGCCCGCGATGAGCCGCCGCCCACCACGCAGCAGGTCGAACTGCAGCGCTACCAGGGCACCTGGTACGAACTGGCGCGCCTGCCGATGTTCTTCCAGCGCCACTGCGTGCAGTCCGAGGCCCATTACGGCCTGCGCGAGGACGGCCGTATCGACGTGACCAATCGCTGCCTGGAGCAGGACGGCCAGTGGAACGAAGCCCTAGGCGTCGCCGAGCCGCAGGTGGCCGGACGCACCGACAAGCTCTGGGTGCGCTTCGACAACTGGCTCAGCCGCCTGGCACCGAACCTGACAAAGGGCGAGTATTGGGTGCTCTACCACGACCCGGACTATCGCGTGGCACTGGTCGGCCACCCGAACCGCGAGTACCTGTGGCTGCTGTCGCGCTCAGCGACCGTCAGCGCCCAGACCCGAGAACAGCTGCTCGAGCTGGCACGCCGGCAGGGCTATCCCACCGACCAACTGATCTGGCGACAACCAGCCCCCCAGTGACGGCCGCCATCCGCCCCTGTAAGGTGAGCCACCCGGCTCACCCAAAGGATTGCGTGCAATGATCACCTGCCACCTCAAGTACATCATCGACCCCTACCAGATCCCGGCCTTCGAGGCCTACGGCAAGCTGTGGATCGGCCTGGTCAACCGCATGGGCGGCACCCACCACGGCTACTTCCTGCCCAGCGAAGGCGCCAACAATGTTGCCTACGCCCTGTTCAGCTTCCCCAGCCTGGCCGCCTACGAGCAGTACCGCACAGCCTCGGAAACCGATCCGGAGTGCATCGCCGCCTTCGCCCTGGCCAACGAGCAACGCTTCATCCTCAGCTACGAACGCAACTTCCTGCGGCCAGTGCTCGATTGACCTTCACAGGCCCGCGAAAAACCTGGTACGCATCACCGGCGTGCAGGCCCGGCGCAGGGTTTCAATAACGCGCTTTCGGCTGCCAACCCTGGAGGGTCTCGATGAAACTGTCCAAAGGCAGGCGCAGCGCAGGCCAGTCCTCCCTGTAGTGGTGTTCGATCACCACGGCGTCCTCTTCGAAGGCAACGTGGTAGGCGTTGCCGCTGTAGGCCTCCACCACTCGGTTGCGACGTGCGGCCAGGGCCTTCTCGAGCAAATGCTCAAGTGCCACGGCCGTCACCTCGTCGTCGAGAAACTGCTGCAGGCCTGGGGGGCGGGGATTGGACATGAGCAGGCTCCTTTGCCAGGGATACGGAAGAGCCGGGCATGATGCCCGGCCCTGGTGAGGGTGACGCAGGATCAGTAGTCAGGATAGGCGGTGGTCACCACCGTGCCAGCCCCATTCAGATATCCGACGATGTTGAACGATGCGCCAGGGTTGCCCGCCACGCAATGCGCCCCCGACGGCCCGCGGAACTCGTTGCCGTTCAGCGAGGTGCGGTTGTTGTAGGCATTCTGGATGGCCGCCACCACATTGGCTTGCGAGCAGCTGTCCGGGAACATGGTGGAGATGGACTTGCTCGCGGTCACGCCGTTCTGGGTGATGTTGAAGCTGCGCAGGACATAGATCCCGGCCGGCCCGACCGGCGTATTGGTGGTCGCCGCGGTGAAGGCCACGGTGGCGGGCAACTGTCCGCCAGGCCTGCTGTGGAAGCCCTTGGCCCGGTTGTTGGCCACCTCGCCGCAGAACACATGCTGTTGATTGACCGCCGGCACGCCGCCCGAATTGGGCTGTGGGCATGCCACGGCGGCCTGGGCGGACGCCACCGGCACCAGGCTGAACGCCAGGCTGCCGATGACCGCCAGCCCAGCCAGCGCGACGCGTGCATGTGGGAACACGAAAGTCTTTTTCATCATGAAGCTCCTTTTTTACGGTGACAGGACGTTGTTGTCCTCGGGTTCCGCCGCTGCCGGCGAAAAGGGGGAATGGGGTTCAGCCGACCAGCAGCCACCTGGCCCGGGCGAGGTACGCGGCGCGGTCGTCCAGGCCGTTGAAACCGCCATTGACCCGGCGGGTAACCTCACGCAGGTCATCCTTGTCGGCCCAGTCGTTGAGCTTGCGGTTGGCCCAGAACCAGCCGGCGACGTCCACCGCCAGGGCCGGGTCGCTGCTGACCAGGGAGGGGTCGTCCTTGTTCTCGAAATCGCGCTTGCAGTACTGGCCGTACTGGCGGTAGTTGGCGCGACCGGTCAGCTGGATCAGCCCGCGCCCCTTGAAGCGCGGCCCGTCGCCCGGTTGCAGGTTGCCCAGGTCCTTGCGGCCCTCGTAGGCACTCCCGCTGGCCAGCTCCTCGGTGTAACGCAGGCAGCCGCTCTCATGGGCGATCTGGGCAAGGAAGTGGGCGATGCGCAGCGGCGTGTCTATGCGGTAGCGGGTCAGCACGTCGAGCACCGGCTGGTGGAAGGCATCGATACGTGTGCCGCTGGCATTGATCAGCGCCAGCCACAATTTGGGCGCGACCAGCCCACCGGGCAGGCCCACGCGCAAGGCGGCCAGGGTCGCATCGCCCGGCGCCACCGGCTTGCCCTGCGGGCTGCCGATAAGCTGCTGGAAGTTGTCCAGCGCACTGCGCGTGCCGCCCCCCCACAGGCCATCGATGCCAAGCGCGCAGCTGAAGCCGCGTTGACCGCTGTTGAGGTTGAGCAGCAGCTGCAGGCTGCGCACATCGGCGGTGGCGTTGTTGCCGCCCGTCCCTACGGTGTTGGTGATGCACATGGTCAGCTCCTTTTTTCGGGCAAGCCGCTCCCCGTGGGGCAGCGGCCAGGCCGTGCCTTGATGGCGAAGCGAATGGATGTCGGTTGCTTGTGGCGGCTACCTGGCGGGCGGCACCAGGGTGGCGCTGTAGGCGAGCTTGTTGGCCTGGGTGAACAACTGGATCTGCAGGCCGTCACTGCCCTGGCGACTCTGCAGGTAGCCCAGGGTCAGCGGCCCGCAGCGGCCCGCCCCACCGCCTTTGAGGCTGTAGCTGCGCTCCGGCCCGTCTGCGCCGTTGAACTCCAGGGCGAAATCGCACGCCCATCCCGCGCCGAAGCGCACCTTGCCGGCGTTCTTGCCCAAGCCCGCGCCAGGATCGATGTTCAGCAGCACCGGCACGTTGGTGCCGTTGTCCTTGAATGTGCCCTGGTACTCGTCGGCCCACGCCGATCCCAGGCCGGCCAGTGCAAGGGCACCGGCCAGTGCGGTTGCCAGATGTCTCATGGTGACTCTCCTTGTTGGGTGATTCATGGGTTCAGAACGCCAGCACCAGCCCCGCCCACTTGGCGATGGCCAGGGCCAGGTCGGGCTGGATCGCCCCCAACGCCACCAGCGCCGACAATGCGGCCGCGCCGATGGCGCACAGCACGCGTTTGCCGGTGGACATCCGAGCCGGTTGGCCTGGTTTGTTCTTGAGAATCGTGCGCATGGTTCGGGTCTCCTGGGTTGAAAGCAGCAAACGCATCGAGCGCTCAGTCGGCCTGGCCATCACCGGGCCTCCCGTAGTGGCCGAACAGCTCGCCATCGAGGCAAACGACAATCGCCTCACCGGCATCGCCGGGCACGTTGATACTCAGCTCATGCAAGGTTTCATTGCGCCGTGGCGCGCGACCGACACGCAGCGCCAGACTCCCCGGCGCATCGCCGGGCTCGAGGGTGGCGGCCAGCACCACCTGCATCTCTGCGATCCGGATCCCCGGCCAGCGTTGCCCGGTGGCGTGCCGCGCGCACTGCACGGCGCCGCCCAGCGCGTGGACGAACTCTGCGAAGTGGTTCATCACGAGGCCTCCTGTTCGTCGGCCAGCCAGAACGGCCGACGGGCGAAGCCCACGTGGTAGATGAGTGACTGCAGCACCACCTGGTGCTCGCCGATGTTGAGCAGGTTGAAGGTTTTCTCGATGCCGACGATGCGCCCCTTGGGCGGTTCGCTGAGGCAGCGGTTGAGCAGCGCGGTCTGCGCCTGGATCAGCTCGTGCGACGTCAGCTTCTCCGGATCGGTGCTGCCGACGACGATGCGTTTCACATATCCCACGTCCGTTAGATCGAACATCACGGAACTCCTTTCCGGAAAAGTCTGACGGCCAACCCCTGGCTAGCGCTCACACGACCACAGGGCTGGCATTGGGCCGATCACCGCTTACTGCTGGGTGATGGCTTTGGGCGCGACCGACTGCGAGATCATGTCCAGCACCCGGGCCAGTCCTTCCGGCATACCGTCGTCGGCCGCGTGGACCTCGACGTGATACTTGGCCGACTGGTCGGTCGAACGGGTGTTCTCCTTGTGCGAAGACACCGAGCCGGAGATGTTGACCTTGGCGCTGAACGGCCCCCAGCCCACGCTGGCCTCGGCCGACATCGCCGCCTGGGCGTCGGTGGCTTCGCGCGATTGCTCGGAGTTCTTCACCTCCATGTCGAAGGTGATGTCGACCTTGTTGATCGACAGGTTCGGCACCTTGACCACCGCCAGCAGCGGGACTTCGAGCTCCACCCGTTCCATCGGGATGGTGCCGTCGTCGGGCTTGCTGGTGGACGGACGGTCGAAGCGGAAGCTGACCGTGCGTACATCGCCCACCGCGTTGGGGTCGGTCGGGTTGTTGGGGTCAGGCAGGAAGCCGATTACCTTGATGAAGTCGGCGGTGGCATTGGCCAGGCGGACCTGGGCGTCGCAAGCGGCTGTGAGAGGACCGCCGATCAGGTCGCCCATAGGCAGGCCGCGGAACTGGTCACCCATCGAGAAGTTAGCCATTTGTGTTTCTCCTAGATCAATTTATCGAGGTTTTGCAGCAGCCGAGCCATCCCCTCCGAAGGGGGCTGGGTTTCGACTTTGAGGGTGACGCGCGCCAGTGGCCCGCCTTCACCATTGCGGCGAACGCCCAGGTCGACGTTCAGAGCCTTGTGGGTCTCGCTCGGCCAGCCCGAGTCGTCATCACCGGCAGTCGCCGGGCCGACGTTCGCGGCCGAACCGTCATCGGCGTTCAGCCCTACCTCGAACGAGATTTCCATGTCCTTCACGGCCATCAGCCGCGCCCCCACCAGCGACAGCAGCGGGACCCGTACCACGCGCTCCTCGCCGTCCCTCGCCTCGGGCGAATGGGACGGCAGGCGCACATCGATGCTGACCGGCCGGTTGTCCTCGTCGAAGTACTGGCGCACGGTCGATACCTGGAAGCGCTGGATCTTGTCCTGCGCCTCGGCGACCGCGCCGGCGATGCTCTGGATGAGGTGATGGAGGGATTGATTCGCCACGACCGACGCTCCTTGTCTCATGCGGTGCCGATGCCGTCCGGGTGGCTTCGGTATGCCCCACGCGTTGCAGGGTTCAGGCCCTGACGACGGCACCGGGTTGGATGGATGGTTGGGTTACCAGGTGAGTCCAGATTACGGATGGGCCCGGGGGGTGTCCCGGGGCGTGCGTCCCGAAAACAGGGTCAGCCGTCCCGAATCAATGACTGGCCAACTCGCGTAGCCAACGCGCCATCGAGGGCGGCTCGCCAACCCGCGCATCCGCGCAGGCCAGCTCGCCCCGCTGCAAGGCGGTACGCGCCGCGCGTGGAGACAGGCCGAAGGCCTTGCGGAACACCTTGCGCAAGTGCGCCTCATCGGTAAAACCATGGTCGTAGGCCAGGTCGCCGATGCGCCGCCCGGCATTGCCGGGCTCGCCCAACGCTTGCAGGTAGCGGCGCAGGCGCCGTTGCAGCAGGTAGTGGCGCACCCCGCCGAATCGCTCGAATGCCCGATACAACTGACTGCGCGAGGTACCCATGGCCTTGGCCAGCACCGTCGGGGTAAGGTCGTTGCGTTGCAGGTTGCGCTCGATGTAGCTGCGCGCCCGTCGGCCGAGGTCGCCCTGTGTGGGCGAGGCCCTGACCTGGCGGCCAGCTGCCGCGCTGATCAGGCAGGCACCGATCACTCCCACCAGCGGCTGGCCCAGGTGTAGCAATTGGTCCTGGGTCAGTTGCGGCGCGGCCGTGGCGAGCGACGACAGCAGGCTGGCGAGCAGGCGCCCCATCGGGCTCTCCCGTCCCAGGCGCAGGCCATGCAACTGCCATGTGGGGTGCGCCAGCGCGGTACGGGGTATCACCAGGCTCAGGCCTTCGCCGCCGGCCATGGCAAAAGCCGCCGGCTGTGTCAGGTCCAGCACCACCACATCCCGCGCCCGCACGCGCATGCCATTGCCAGCGGCCAGGCCACGTTGCAGCGGCAGGTACAGCACATAGTGATCGAGGTCGCACCCGTCCAGACGGTGCGCGTCACGGCCATAGCGGGCGCCCTCCAGGTAACCACGGCACAACAAAAATCGCTGGCAATGAAAGACCTCGAGCGAGGCACTGAATGCATCGCCTGCCCTGGTCGCCGTGCTGAAGAGCACGTCGACCGCCAGGCGCCAGGCACGCAAGTGCTCCGTTGTGATGTGCAGGAGGGGCAGTTGCGTGTCGCGGGGGGCAGTGCTGGTGCGCTCGGCTTGCGTTACGTGAATATCCATGTGTTTCGGCTCTTCTATCCATAGTCGAGCCGGAAAAGTGGTTCACTTCCGATTAGCCTGTAGCCTTTTGCCATTATTCGTGTCAGGTATCTGCCATCAACCTGTCGTCGAGAAACACGGCAATTTTCACAAAACAACACCTGCTCCCCGCGAAACAGATATTTTTTCTGTAACGAAAATGTAAAATTCGTTTTCGCATACCTATAACAAGTTGGGAGCTTCACATGTTTGCCTTCTTCCGCCCTGCCGCGCACCAGGCGCCGCTGCCCGACGAGCGCGTCGACAGCACCTATCGCCGCCTGCGCTGGCAAATCTTCGCCGGGATCTTTTTCGGCTATGCCGGCTACTACCTGCTGCGCAAGAACTTCTCCCTGGCCATGCCCTACCTGATCGAGGAAGAGGGCTACACCCGTGGCCAGCTGGGCGTGGCGATTTCCGCCATCGCCATCGCCTACGGCCTGTCCAAGTTCCTCATGGGCCTGGTCTCGGACCGCTCCAACCCGCGCTACTTCCTGCCCTTCGGCTTGCTGATCTCGGCCGGGGTGATGTTCATTTTCGGTTTCGCGCATTGGGCCACATCCAGCGTGACGATCATGTTCGTGCTGCTGTTCATCAACGGCTGGGCCCAGGGCATGGGCTGGCCGCCGAGCGGGCGGACCATGGTGCACTGGTGGTCGCAGAAAGAGCGCGGTGGCGTGGTCTCGGTGTGGAACGTCGCCCACAACGTCGGCGGCGGCCTGATCGGCCCGCTGTTCCTGCTGGGCCTGGGCTGGACCAACGACTGGCACGCCGCCTTCTACGTGCCCGCCGCCGTGGCGGTGCTGGTGGCCGTGTTCGCCTTCGCCACCATGCGTGACACCCCGCAGTCGGTCGGCCTGCCGCCGGTCGAGCAGTACAAGAACGACTACCCGGAAGGCTACGACGAAAGCCACGAGCAGGAGTTCAGCGCCAAGCAGATCTTCGTCGAGTACGTGCTGCGCAACAAACTGCTGTGGTACATCGCCCTGGCCAACGTGTTCGTCTACCTGCTGCGCTACGGCGTGCTCGACTGGGCGCCGACCTACCTGAAGGAAGCCAAGCACTTCAGCGTCGACACCACCTCGTGGGCGTACTTCTTCTACGAGTGGGCCGGCATCCCCGGCACCCTGCTGTGCGGCTGGATGTCCGACAAGATCTTCCGCGGCAACCGCGGCCTGACCGGCATCGTGTTCATGGCCCTGGTGACCGTCGCCACCCTGGTGTACTGGCTCAACCCGCCGGGCAACCCGACCGTCGACATGATCGCGCTGTTCTCCATCGGCTTCCTGATCTACGGACCGGTGATGCTGATCGGCCTGCAGGCGCTGGAGCTGGCGCCGAAGAAAGCCGCCGGCACCGCGGCCGGCTTCACCGGCCTGTTCGGCTACCTGGGCGGCTCGGTCGCGGCCAGCGCGGCGATGGGCTACACCGTCGACCACTTCGGCTGGGACGGCGGCTTCGTGCTGCTGGTGAGCGCGTGCGTGCTGGCGATCGCGTTCATGGTGCCAACCCTTTGGCACACCAAGGCGGCAAGTGCCAGTCGTGAGGCGGTGGCCTGATCACTGTGGGGCGCGCCTTTGAATTGGCCCGGATGAGCGGCCTTGCGCGCTTCACTTGAGAAAGGTTTGTCGTTTATCGGGGCCGCTTTGCAGCCCTTCGCGGGCAAGCCCGCTGCCACAGCGGTTCGCGCAATACCTGTGGCAGTGGGCTTGCCCGCGAAAATGATGTTTGACCGCGCTACAGGTTCGAGACGGGTAGCTTCTCGATCTCATCCAGGCTGGGGTTGCTCCGCTCGATCTCACTGCGCATCTTGTCGAAGGCCGCCTGTGTGGCTGGCGGTTGTACCTCGCGTACTTCGACCACTGCGCCTACGACCTCGTCTATCGACTCACTTGTGAACAGTCCATCCGATACGGTTCTGGATATCACTCGACCGTCACTTATCAATTCGGCCTCCTTTCCGGGCGGCAGCGCCGCTTTGAATTGCGCGAACTCAGTATCGAAGGTTGCCTTTCGTATCCTGGGGATCTTGACGAACTCCGGCTCCGCCCAGCGCGGTCCGAAGTGATACACCGCGCCATACATGACCTTGGCTTGAGTCTCGCCGATTCCAGCGGCTCTCATGCCCGTATAAAAAGCCCTATGGGTATCCTGCCAGCTCCTCGTTCGCTTCACGCACGCCACATCGTGGATGATGGCCGCCTGCCGATACTGGCCATCCAGCGGCCCCCCAACCACGCCCCAGGCTACTTTCGGTATCGAAGCGCCATCGGATATCGTGTCTTTGGGCGCCAGCCAGAACAGTTTCCCCGGCCTGGGCCCGGTATAGGTGAAGTCCTGAAGCAAGCGAATATCTCGATTGGTCTTCATTAACTCGACATTGAGGGGGCTGGAAAACTTGCCCCAATCCTGGGCGATAGCACCTGAGCTGAGCACGAGCATCACAGCCAGTAGTTCCACTCTCATCTTGACACCTCCCTGTTCATGCGGACTGACAGACCCTTCCAAGAATAGAATCAAAAAGCCACCACTGCCTTTTCGCCGCCAGCCGGCCTCTCGGATTAGCCAGGCATATCGGGCTTCGCCGCATCCGGCGCCTGCGCCGGCGCGCTGTACCAGCGCTCGGGCGGCACCCACTTCTCCTGTGCCGGGTCGCCCAGGTAATGCGGCGACATGATCTGCACGCCGTATTCGTTGAACACATCCTGGATATTGGCGTGCAGCAGGCTCAGCAGCTCCGCCCGCGGCCTCGGCTCGCTCGGCACCGCCTGGGCGACCAGGCGGTATTCCGGGTAGAAGTCCGACAGCCCGGTCTGGAACACCTGCGGCCTGGGACTGGCGAGGATGCCGTCGGTGCGCCGCGCCGCCTCGGCCAACATCGCCTCCACCTGGCGCCAGGGTGTGTCGTAGCCGATGGTGACCACGGTATCGACGATATAGCCCAGCCCCTGCACCGCCCGTGAATAATTGCGGGTCACGGAACCTGTGATCATCGAGTTGGGCAAGGTCAGCACTTCCCCCAGCCCGGTGCGGATGGTGGTGTTGAACATCCCCACCTCGGTCACCGTCCCCTCGTGCTCGCCGACCCGCACATACTCGCCGGCCTTGAGCGTGCGCGAATAGGTGAGGATCAACCCCGCCGCCGCCTGGCCGACCACGCTGGAGGCGCCCAGGGAAATCATCAGGCCCAGTAGCACCGACAAGCCCTTGAACGCATCAGTGCCCGAGCCCGGCAGGTACGGGTAGGCCATCACCAGGGCGAACAGCCAGATGGCCAGGGAGGTCAGGCGCGTGGTCGGTTGCAGGGTCTCGCCGGTCAGCCAGGGCACGCTGCCGGGGCGCGCCAGGCGCTCCAGCAGGCGGCGACTGAAGCTGCTGATGCCACGGGCGATGAAGAAGATGGTGATCGCCACGGCGATGCCCGGGATGGCATGGACGATCCCGTCGAGCAGGTAGCGCAGCAGGTCGAGCAGGTGCAGGTTGAGGCTCTCGCCCCAGGGGCGGGTGTAGGGGAATCGCGACAGCACGAAGCTCAGCCACTGGTAGCTGAACAGCGCCACCAGCAGCCAGTAGAACAGGCGCAGCAAGCGGTCGACCAAGGCATAGACGTACTGCATGTCGAACAACGGCAGTTGCCCCACCTTGAGCTGGTAGGCCCGGTTGCGCATCAGCCTGGGCAAGAGGCCAGTGAGCTTGCGCCGGGCAACATGAGTGGCCTTGAGCAGCGCGGGGTAGATCAGCGTGGCCAGCAGCGAGTAGCCCAGGGCCACGAACAGGAAATGCAGGCTGCGCGCCTCGCCGGTTTCGTCCACCACCTGGCGCAACACCATGGCGGCCAGCTCGGCGGCCGCCCGGGTATCGCCCGAGCCGCCCGGCAGGTCCTGCGGGGCGACGATGAAGGCGCGCCGGTCACCAATCAGGACCAGTTGGCTGTCCATCATCGGATCGACCCGCACCTGCAGCCCCTCGGCACCGCGCAGGGCCTCGTCGACCACCGCCCGGGCGCGCTGCGCTCGCACTGTCGGGGGTTCGCCGAGCACGCTGGCGTGGAAGGTGAAGACCGTGCGGTTGGCCACCGTCAACTGCGCCGCGACAGGTGCTGTGCCATCGGCGTCGTCGGCCATGGCGGCGGGGATCAGCGACAACAGCGACAACAGCAGGTAGTACAGGCATTTCATCAGGCAGCTCCCTGGCCTTGCGTGACCTATAGCACGCAAGCGTAGCTGCTCGTTGCGGGGGCTTCAGGCTGCCTGGTGTCCGCCGCAAGCCTTGCAGCGCCTATCAGATCGAGCGCCGCCCGCGCGGCGCATCGCGACGCAAGGCCGCTCCTACATTTGTTGCAACGTGCCGAACCTGTCAGGCCATGGTTGCCCGCCTTGGCGCATGCCTTGAGACAGGTGGGACGGCAACGATGCCCACACTGAAACCGCGTCGTGCCAACAAGGCGGCCCAGGTAATGGCACAGGATTGACTGGCCCGAAACAGATGTAGGAGCGGCCTTGCGTCGCGATGCGCCGCGCGGGCGGCGCTCGATCTCACAGGCGCTGAAAGGCTTGCGTCGGACACCTGGCGGCCCTTACTCGGTCCATGTCATAGAGCATGGCCCGCCGCAGGCGGATTGCGGCATCCATCCGTCTCAGTCCATGGCTACCGGCCACAGCACCGCCTGGGCAGCCACTACATATCCCTTGCTGCTATCGAAGGTCACACTGGGCGAACCATAAAGCTGATAGCCCAAAGCCAGGCTCTCGGAAATACGCTGGCAGAAACTGGCGTCGTCCTTGCCGGTGATCAGGCGATAGACCGGCAGGCCGTTGGGTGGGGTCGAGGGCATCTGAGTATTCCTTTCATGGCAGGCGTCTATCGCGTGCGCGGCCGGGCATCATGCCATAGCTGCCACGTCGATTCGCCTCGGTGGGGCCTGAGCGGGCATGCTCCATACGGATGGCACCGGCTGCGCCGGTATCGCGGGACAAGCCCGCTCCTACAGGGTCTTTGCTTGGCTGGAAATCCTGTCTCAGACACTGCACAGCACCTGTAGGAGCGGGCTTGCCCCGCGATAGCGCCAGCGCGGCCACCCACGCAGCCAACGTCAATCATCGCCAGACATGCCCACTTCAACCACTGCATCCCACGCCGGATGCGCAAACTCAATGGTGTGTCTGCACCTGTGCTGGCACCTGCGCCAACGCGCAGTCCAGCAGCGCGCGTACCGTTTCCATCTCGTGCACCGCCGTCAGCGCCAGCGTTGCACCAAGCGAATGCGGATGTGAGGCCAGCACCGACTGATGGGCCACGATCAGGGCGCAGCGCACGTATTCCGCTGCCTGGATCAGGGTGTCTTCAATGTGATGAGGGGAAGGATTGGATGGCGGTGGATCGGGGACGATCTTCAACATGGCGCTGCTCCCTTTGCTTGGAAGATGCCGCCATTCACTACCTTGCAAGTAATGGTGGCGGTCGTGTGCAGGGCTGCAAGACCGGGGCAATAGGAGAAAACCCGGCTGGCCCGAGGGCCACCCACACACAACCGCCATAAATCAGCCACAGACATACGTCGGCGGCCTAGCAGTTAGCGCTAGGCTCTGTACGAAATGTATCTGCACTCGCCCATACTGCGTTGAAACGGGGCTCGGAATGCTCATGTACTCCAGTACACTCCGCTTCTTCCCCCCGTTTCGCCTTGTCTGGCCTTCGCGCAGACACATTTCGTACAGACCCTAGGCTTCCTATCACACACAGGCTTGCAGACCCGGTCGCTGAATTGGCAACGACCGAAGGAGCGTAGATTGCTGAGAAAACCGTAGCAATGGCTGGGGAGGGGCCAAAGGATGATTCGGAAATGGACTACAAGCAATGAGGAAAATCTGATCGTTCTGCGGATGTAGGATTAACTTTCAGGCAGCTAAATTGTGGCTTTCACCTGCCTGTTCGGGTATCCAGCATGGATGAAACGACAGTAGCGGCAAGCTGATCCACCATAGTAGCGTCTTGCCTCTAACGCCCGGATGGGTGAGCACGCACTGGAGCGCAAATGGAATTTGTAGAACGTCTCAACGCGATGGCCGCCAAGGTCAACCAACTGGCTTCGAGCATTCAAACTGAAGAAGCCACTAAAACGGCATTCATCATGCCCTTTATCCACTCCGTCCTGGGCTACGACGTTTTCGATCCGTCCGAAGTTGTTCCAGAATACGTCTGTGACGTGGGCACAAAGAAGGGTGAGAAAATTGATTATGCCATTTTGAAAAATGGTGAAATCCAGATCCTCATCGAAACGAAGAAAATTGGCGAGCCCCTCAACATCAACCATGCGAGCCAATTATTCCGCTACTTTCACGTCACAACGGCCAGAATTTCAATACTGACGAATGGGCGGCATTACCGCTTCTTCACAGACCTTGACGCACCGAATAAAATGGATGAAAAGCCATTTTTGGAAATCGACCTTCTCGATATTGATGAGCACGTTATCCCGGAGCTGCAGAAACTTACAAAATCAGCCTTCGACGTTGACTCAATAATCAATGCGGCAGGAGAGCTCAAATACGTCGGGCAGATCAAACGGGTCATCGCGTCACAATTCAGCCAACCTGACGATGACTTCATAAAATTCTTCGCCTCACGCGTCTACGATGGCGTCATCACTCAAAAAGTAAGAGAGCAGTTCAGTTTGCTGACTCGCAAGGCAGCATCTCAATTTTTGAATGACCAGATCAACGATCGCCTGAAGTCAGCCATGAGTGGTGTTTCTTACCCAACCCCTGCTGAAAAGGTTGTTACCGAAACCCAGAGCGAGTCCTCGGATAATGCAGAAGATCGCATTCAAACCACAATGGATGAGTTGGAAGGTTTCCACATAGTCAAAGCTATTGTCCGTACCACTGTGGACTCCAAACGTGTCATCCACCGAGATACACAGAGCTATTTCGGGATTCTACTAGACGACAACAACCGGAAACCGATCACCCGGCTTCACTTCAACCGCTCACAAAAATACATCGGTATTTTCGACAAAGATAAAAATGAGACACGCCACCCCATTAACTCATTAGACGACATCTACGAATTCGCTGATCAGTTAAGGGACACCGTGGGCTACTACGAGTAAAGAAAAGACGCCCTCGCCACTGGAGTGCAGCCAGGGCAAAGGCAACCCTACCTTCTCACCATCAACTGCTCCCCGCCCGATCCCGCACCGGACACTGCGCCCGGTGCAGGTTCAACGCCGTATTGATGATCCCGATATGGCTGAACGCCTGCGGGAAATTCCCCAGCATGCGCTTCCCCGCCGGGTCGTACTGTTCGGCCAGCAGCCCCACGTCATTGCACAAGCCCATCAATCGTTCATACAGCACCTGCGCCTCGTCCTGCCGCCCCAGCAGCACATACACATCCGCCAGCCAGAACGAACACACCAGAAACGTCCCCTCCCCCGGTGTCAGGCCGTCGCTGCAATTGTCGCTGTCGTAGCGCAGCAGCAGGCCGTTGCGCAGCAGGCGCCTTTCGATCTGTTCCAGGGTGCGCAGAAAGCGTGGATCGTCGGCCGGCAGAAAGCCGGTCAGGGCGATCTGCAGCAAGCTCGCGTCCAGCTCCGCCGAGCCGTAGGCCTGGACGAAGTGCCGACCGCCGGCGTCCAGCCCGCGCCGGCAGACCTCGTCACGGATCTCGTCCGCCACCTGGCGGTAATGCCGGCTGCGCTCACGCCCTTCCTCGGTGGTATCGGCCAGACCCGCCGCCCGGTCGAAGGCGACCCAGGCCATGACCTTGGAGTGCACGAAGTGCTGGCGACCGCCCCGTACCTCCCACAGGCCCTCGTCCGGCTCGCGCCAGATGCCTTCCAGGTACGGCAGGATCGCACGGGCGATGGCCGCGCCGCGCGGGTGGCGCGGCAGGCCGCCCTTGATCGCCTGGGTCATGGCGTCGGCCAGTTCGCCGTAGATGTCCAGCTGCAACTGGCCGGCGGCGGCATTGCCGACCCGCACCGGCTGCGAGCCCTCGTAACCCGGTAGCCAGGGCAAGGTAAATTCGGGCAGGTCACGTTCCCCCGCCAGGCCGTACATGATCTGCATCTGCTCGGGATTGCCGGCCACCGAGCGCAGCAGCCATTCACGCCAGGCCTGGGCCTCGTCGAAATAACCCAGGTTCATCAGCGCCAGCAGGGTCATGGTGGCATCGCGCAGCCAGCAGTAGCGGTAGTCCCAGTTGCGCTCGCCGCCGACACGCTCGGGCAGCGACGTGGTGACGGCGGCGACCATGCCGCCGGTAGGCGCGTAGGTCATGGCCTTGAGGGTCAACAGCGAACGACGCACCCGGTCGGTGTAGGGCCCGACATCAGGGCAGCGGGCGGCGAAGGCCCGCCACTGCTCGAGAGTCTGTTCGAAGTCGTGGTCGATATCGCAATCAGGCTGCACGGGCAGGTGCGAGGCCTGGTGGCAGAGGCTGAACACCTGGCGCTGCCCTGCGCACACGCGAAAACGGGCGACGCTGTGGTGGTCGCGGCCATGGGTTTCGGTGCTGCTGCGCAGGATCAGCCGATCAGGACCGGCGACGGCGCTCAGGGTCAGCGGATCGATCTTTTCCACCCAGGGCACGCTGCGGCCGTAGTCGAAGCGCAGCACCAGGTCCATCTCGAAGGCCGTCTCGCCGGCCAGGCCCTCGACGATGCGCAGCACGGCGTTGCGCTCGCCCAAGGGCATGCAGTCGAGCACCCGGGCGCGGCCACTGGCGGTGGTCCAGGTGGTTTCCAGTACCAGGGTGTCGTCGAGGTAGCGGCGAGTGCTGTGCTCGACGGGGTCGCTGGGGGCGATGCGCCAGCGGCCGTTTTCCTCGTTGCCCAGCAAGGCGGCGAACACCGCGGGGGCGTCGAAGCGCGGCAGGCACAGCCAGTCGAGGGCGCCGTCGCGGTTGACCAGGGCGGCGCTGCGGCAGTTGCCGATGAGGGCGTAGTCTTCGATCGGGGCAGGCATCGGGGATCCTCTGGCGGGTTGGCCTGGGTTTGGATGCTTCGCTGCGGCTGGTCGTTCCACTGAGCATTGGTTTAAGCCCTGCGCTGCGAAAAATCCTACATGAAATCAAGACCGTTCCTGTTGGGAGGTCTCCGCCCGCTTCGCCCTAGAGTAAGAACGCCGACGCCTAATGCCAGTCAGTTAGCGCTTCATCGCACTTGTTGGGGCTGCTTTGCAGCCCTTCGCGGGTAAACCCGCTCCCACAGGATTGCGCAAACGCTGAATCGAGCGCTGTACCTGTGGGAGCGGCTTTAGCCGCGAACACCGGCATAGCCGGTGCCAGGCACCGCAGCGCCTGCTTCGCGGGCAAGCCTGCTCCCACAGAGATAACAGTTCCCTACGCGATCTCCTATGGAACAACACGTAACTCAGCACTTGAGTTGTGCCGCTGGCGACACGCAGGAACATTGATCCACGGCATTGGTTCGCGAATACCCTGTGCTAGAAATATGCCAGTCAGTAGGCGTCACCGGGGCTGCTACGCAGCCCATCGCCGGCAAGCCGGCTCCCACGGATACAGCGCAGGCTCAGGGAATGCACGCGCCCTGTGGAAGCCGGCTTGCCGGCGAAAGGTCGCAGAGCGGCCCCCTTTCGCTTGACTGGCAAGCATCAGGCCAATGGCTGCTTACAAGGATGAGCACGCCTCCACTCATGCGCACATACCGCGCAGGATCAACCCCCTCAACAAGGACGTTATATGAAGATCGTCGGACTTTCCGCAATACTGCCGTCACGCCAAGTCACCAACCAGGACGTCATCGACCTGGTCGAACAACACTCCAGGGACACCTTCCAGGAGGACTTGCCGAAAACCTTGAAGACCATCGGCAAGTTGCTGGAAAAAAGCGGCAGCGACACCCGCCATTGGCTGGCGGCTGACGAGACGCCGATGGCACTGATGGAAGCAGCGTTCGACGCGGCGCTGGCCCAGGCCAATATCAGCAAGGCCGACCTGGACCTGCTGATCTATCCCAACGTTACCCGCGGCTTTATCGAGCCGGCCAACAGTACCTTCATCGCCAAGGCGCTGGGCCTGAACTGCCGCAACTTCGATGTGGTCGATGCCTGCAACGGCTGGGTGACGGCCATGGACGTCATCAACAGCAAGATGCAAGCCGGTGAAATCCGCTACGCCGCCATCGTCAACATGGAGTTCGGCATGTCGGAAGGCGGGCCGGTGATGCCCAAGAATTTCTCGCTGCAGTCGCCAGCCGAACTGGCCTACAAGTTCCCGAGCTTTACCATTGGCGAGGCCGCTGTCGTCACCATCCTGAGTAACGAGGCACCGGGGAACTTCAAGTTCTCCTATATCAACCGACCTGACCTGAGTGACTTGTCGACGATCTCCTTGCCGGACTGGAAGCTGTTCTGCAACGAGGCCGATATCGCCAAGATCGAACCGACCGGTGGCCAGTACCAGTTCAACTCCTATGCCGCCGCCTTGCACGAAGACGGGCGCAACGAAGCTATAAAAGTCTTCAACATGCAAAACCTCACCGCGGACGACGTGCACAAAGTGTTCATCCATACCGGCTCGCCAAAGATGTGGGAACACATTGGCCAGATGATTGGCGTCGATCACAAGTTGCATCACGTCGGGCACAAGACCGGCAACATCATTACCGCGTCGATCCCCTTCGGCATCTTTGATGCCATGAGCCGCGGCGAAGCCGAGCCAGGCCAGTTCTGCATGGGCTGGGCGGGCAGTGGCGGGATGGTGTTCTCGGCGCTGTCGTTTACCTTGTAGGGCTGCTCTGAAGACCTGCCGCCGTGCTGCAACGGCGGCAGGTCGCTATCCCCGCTGGCGTCACCCCAGCGTGTGCCACTCGCGCTTGTCCCGCGCCAGCAGCTCGTCGCCGGCCTCGGGGCCATCCTCCCCCGCCGCATACCCGTGCACTTCACCGCCCTCGGCCGCCCAGGCATCGAGGAACGGTTGCACCGCGCGCCAGCCGTTCTCGATGTTGTCGGCACGCTGGAACAGGGTCTGGTCGCCGGTGAGGCAGTCGTAGATCAGCGTCTCGTAACCGGTCGCCGGGGTCATCTTGAAGAAGTCCTTGTAGGCGAAGCCCATCTCGACATTCTCCATCACCAGCTCCGGCCCCGGGCGCTTGGCCTGCAGGTCGAACCACATGCCCTCGTTGGGCTGGATCTGGATCTTCAGGTAGTTCGGCTTGGGCCGCTCCAGCTCGCTTTCGCGAAACTGCGCGTAGGGCGCCGGCTTGAAGCAGATGGCGATCTCGGTGTCGCGCACGCTCATGCGCTTGCCGGTGCGCAGGTAGAACGGCACCCCGGCCCAGCGCCAGTTGTCGATCATCACCTTGAGGGCGACGTAGGTCTCGGTCTGGCTGTGCGCGGCGACGTTGGCCTCCTCGCGGTAGCCGGGCAACTGCTTGCGGCCCTGCTTGCCGGCGCTGTACTGGCCACGCACGGAATTGCGCAGGGCCATCTTCTGCGACCAGGGGCGGATGGCGCCGATCACCTTGGCCTTTTCACCGCGCACGGCGTCGGCGCCGAAGGCCGCCGGTGGCTCCATGGCGACCATGGCCAGCAGCTGGAACAGGTGGTTGGGCACCATGTCGCGCAGGGCGCCGGTGTTGTCGTAAAACGCCCCGCGCGTCTCGACGCCGACGGTCTCGGCGGCGGTGATCTGCACGTGGTCGATGTAATGATTGTTCCAGAACGATTCGAACAGGCCGTTGGAGAAACGGCTGACCAGGATGTTCTGGACGGTCTCCTTGCCCAGGTAATGGTCGATGCGAAAGATTTGCCGCTCGTTCATCACCTTGAGCAGGCGGGCGTTGAGCGCCTCGGCGCTGGCCAGGTCAGTGCCGAAGGGCTTTTCCACCACCACCCGGCGAAAGCCTCCGCCCGACTCGTCGAGCAGGCCGGCATCGCCCAGCCGCTGGGCCACCTCGGGGAAGAAGCGTGGCGAGGTGGCCAGGTAGAAGATGGCGTTGCCGTGGCGCGTCTTGTCGATGCGCCGGGCCAGGGCCTGGTAAGTCTGCGGATCGAGGAAATCGCCGGTCTGGTAGTCCAGGCGCTTGGCCAGGCGTGCCCAGAGCTTCTCGTCCAGGCACTTGCCGGCGTCGCGCTCGGCCATGAAGGCATGCAGGCGCTCGGCGAACGCCTCGGCCGTGGCGGCGTTGTGGTCGACCCCGACGATGCGCATGTTGCGATCGAGCAGGCCGTCACGGCTGAGGTTGTACAGCGCCGGCATCAGCAGGCGCTTGACCAGGTCGCCGCTGGCGCCGAACAGGAACAGGGTGCAGGGCGGCGCAGCGGGGATGGTCGATTTGCTCATTCAGTCCTTCTTCTTCTCGACGTGGCCGCCAAAGCCCAGGCGCATGGCGGAGAGGATCTTGTCACCGTAGGTGCCCTGCTGTTGACGCGAGCGGAAGCGGGCGAACAGCGCGCTGGACAGCACCGGCACCGGCACCGCCTGCTCGACGGCGGCGTCGATGGTCCAGCGGCCTTCGCCACTGTCGGACACCGAACCGCTGAATTCGGTCAGCTGCGGGTCGGCGACCAGCGCGTCGGCGGTCAGGTCCAGCAGCCAGGAGGTGACCACGCTGCCACGGCGCCACACTTCGGCGATCTCGGCGACGTTGAGGTCGAAGCGCTGGTCTTCCGGCAATTCCGGGCCGCCCTTGCTGCGCAGCAGGTCGAAGCCTTCGGCGTAGGCCTGCATCAGGCCGTACTCGATGCCGTTGTGCACCATCTTCACGTAGTGGCCGGCACCGGGCGGGCCGGCGTGGATGTAGCCGTGCTCGGCGCGCTCATGCTCGCCGCTGCGGCCCTGGGTGCGCGGAATGTCGCCGACGCCCGGGGCAAGGGCCTTGAACAGCGGTTCCAGGCGCTCGAACACGGCCTTCTCGCCGCCGATCATCATGCAGTAGCCACGGTCCAGGCCCCACACGCCGCCGGAGGTGCCGACGTCGAGGTAGTGCAGGCCACGCTTGCCCAGCTCGGCGGCGCGGCGCACGTCGTCCTTGTAGAAGGTGTTGCCGCCATCGATGATGGCGTCGCCCGGCTTGAGCAGGTCGGCCAGCTGGGCGATGGTCTGCTCGGTGATTTCGCCCGCCGGCAGCATGACCCACACGGCCCGTGGCGCCTCGAGCTTATCCACTAGTTCTTTCAGGGTATCGGCGCCCACCGCACCTTCGCCTTCCAGGGTGGTGATGGCTTCGCGGTTGCGATCGTGGACCACAGTGCTGTGACCTGCGCGCATCAGGCGCCTTGCGATATTGCCGCCCATGCGGCCAAGCCCGATGATTCCCAGTTGCATGTGACGACGCTCCCGTTGGTTTTGCTTTACAACAATTGACGATTTCAGATTAGTCCAGCGTTCTGGCGTAGGGTTCACCGACGAACGGGGCGACAACGATAAACAAAAAAGTTCCCAAGGGCCTGCGAAGAATTCAGAATGCGCGCCGCGCGAAGCGACTACGCTTCAAATTGTCACCAGCCATGCGAGGTGTGCCATGGGTACCCTGATGCCAGCCACTCCCACCCAGACCCTCTACGTCACCGTGCGCCGCGACGAGCTGCGCCAGTTGAAGGACGAACGTGACCAGCTGCGCCAGCAGGTTGCCCAGCTGAACCTGCTGCTGGAACAGGCCCGCGTGCAAGGCAAGGCCGCCGGTCTCTGATTCACCCTTCCCGTGTGGGAGCGCCCTGGCTCCCACCCTCTCGCTGACGCCCTTTCCTGTTGCCGTATCGCGCCCGTCGCGGGTCGAACCCGTTGCGTTGCGCTGCGACCCTCATATTTTGCAACAACTCGCCAACGTTTGCGCGGACAAACGCCCTCGAGAAAAATGACCAACGGGTCACTTTTCTCGCATTTCGTCTCCTACACTCCAGTTTCGGCCCGCGTTTTGCTCATAAAAAAGTGACGTAAAAAAGTCGAACTTTGCAGAACACGGGCAGGTCAGGACTTAAGTGGGCCGACGCAAAAGGACTTCCTCACGTCAGGCCCGCCCACCCCAACCAGTTCATACGTCTTTCGGCCGGAATGCCGAACGTGCCGTGCCTGCGCGCACGTATCTGGGGCAAGGACCGCACTACGAAGATGCAACAACGATCAGAGAGCACACCCACGAGCCAACGTTAAGCACACACCAGAACAAGGGACGGAGAGAAGTATGATCAGTGCCGCTGTCGAACCTCACGTAGAGTCATTCAACCCGGATAGCCGCGAGCCGCTGCCATCGGCGCTCGCCCCGACAGTCAAGGCACCCGGCGCCCAGCGCCAGCACAATCCGAACAAGCGCAAGATCCTGTTCGTCACCTCGGAGATCGCCGACCTGGTCAAGACCGGCGGCCTGGGCGACGTGTCCTCCGCCCTGCCCCGCGCCCTGGCGCACCTGCACGACGTGCGGGTGCTGATCCCCGGTTACCGCCAGGTGATGGAAAGCGACAACCCCATCCATATCGTCGGCGAACTGGGCGGCCATGCGGCCCTGCCACCGTGCAAGATCGGGCGCATGGACCTGGCCGACGGCCTGGTGATCTACGTGCTGATCTGCCCCGAGCTGTACCAGCGCGACGGCACGCCCTACGGCGCCAACAACGGCCGCGACTGGCCCGACAACCATATCCGCTTCGCCCGCCTGGGCCTGGCGGCGGCGGAAATCGCCGCCGGCGAAGGCATGGCCCACTGGCGCCCCGACCTGGTGCACGCCCACGACTGGCCGGCCGGGCTGGCCCCGGCCTACATGCACTGGCGCGGCCTGAGCACGCCGACCCTGTTCACCATCCACAACCTGGCCTACCAGGGCGTGTACAGCCGCGGCTGCAGCCCGGAGCTGGCGATCCCCGACCACGCCATGCAGCAGGAAGGCATGGAGTTCTACGGCAAGCTGTCGTTCCTCAAGGCCGGGCTGGCCTACTCCAGCCACATCACCACGGTCAGCGCCACCTACGCCCGTGAGATCACCACCCCCGAGTTCGGCTGCGGCCTGGACGGTTTCCTTGCCAGCAAGGCCCAACAAGGGCTGCTCGGCGGCATCCCCAACGGCATCGACGAAAGCTGGGACGCGGCCACCGACCAGCACCTGCACCACAACTTCAGCCTCAACGACTGGGCCGGCAAGGCGCGCAACGCCCAGCAGGTGCGTGAGCTGTTCGAACTGGAGCCGTCGGACGGGCCGCTGTTCGCCGTAGTGTCGCGGCTGGTCTACCAGAAAGGCCTGGACCTGACCCTGGGAGTGGCCGACTACATCGTCCAACAGGGCGGTCAGATCGCCATCATCGGCCGCGGCGAACCCGAGGAGGAACAGGCCATGCGCGAGCTGGCCCTGCGTCATCCGGGGCGTATCGGCGTGCGCATCGGCTTCAACGAGACCGACGCCCGGCGCATGTTCGCAGGCAGCGATTTCCTGCTGATGCCATCGCGCTACGAGCCCTGCGGCCTGAGCCAGATGTACGCCCAGCGCTACGGCTCGCTGCCGGTGGCGCGCAACACCGGCGGGCTGGCCGACACCATCGAGAACGGTGTAACAGGCTTTCTGTTCGACGACTCGACCGTCGACAGCTACCGCGAGGCCCTGGCCCGCGCCTTCTATGTGTACGGCAAGAAGAACCTGCTGAACGCCATGCGCTGCCTGTCGATGACCCAGCCGTTCAACTGGTGCCAGGCGGTGGAGCCCTATGCACGCCTATACGAGGACTTGGTCAAGCAGGCGCGGCACGTCCACTACTGAGCGGAGAGCTGGCGATGCACAAGCATGGCGCACAGTTGATGGACGCCACGTCGGCGCGCTTCGCCCTCTGGGCGCCGGATGCGCGCAGCGTGAGCGTGGAACTGGAGCATCAGCCGGCGATCGAGCTGTTGCCCGACGGTGACGGCTGGTACACCGGCGTGGCCCCGTGCCGGGCCGGTGACCGTTACCACTACCGTATCGACGGTGCACTGAAGGTGGCCGACCCGGCCTCGCGCTACCAGCCCGATGGCGTACAGGGGCCAAGCCAGGTGGTGGATGTGGCCAGCTACGCCTGGCGACACCCCTGGCAAGGCCTCCCCTGGCACGAGGCGGTCATCCAGGAGCTACATGTCGGCTTGCTCGACGGCTATGTCGGGGTGGCCCGGCACCTGCCGCGTCTGGCCGAACTGGGCATCAGCGCCGTCGAACTGATGCCGCTGGGACAGTTCCCTGGCGAGCGGAACTGGGGTTACGACGGCGTGCTGCCCTATGCGCCGCAAAACACCTATGGCAGTCCCGAGCAATTGTGTGAGCTGGTCGACCAGGCACATGGCCATGGGCTGATGGTGCTGGTCGATGTGGTGTACAACCATTTTGGCCCCGACGGCAATTACCTGCAGCAGTACGCCAGCCCATTCTTTCGCGAGGATCGGCAGACTCCCTGGGGTGCAGCCATCGACTTCCGTCGCCCGCAGGTGCGCGAGTACTTCATCCAGAACGCCCTGATGTGGTTGTGCGACTACCGCTTTGATGGGCTGCGCCTGGATGCCGTGCACGCCATCGACCAGCCCGACTTCCTGATCGAGTTGGCACAAAGGGTACGCGCGGCTGTGGAGCCGGGCCGCCACGTATGGCTGGTGCTGGAAAACGAGCACAACCAGGCCGCGCTGCTGCAACAGGGCTTCGACGCGCAGTGGAACGACGACGGCCACAACGCCCTGCATGTGCTGCTGACCGGCGAGACCGAAGGCTACTACGCCGACTACAAGGAGCGGCCGATCGACCAGCTGGCCCGCTGCCTGGCCGAAGGCTTCGTGTTCCAGGGCCAGCCCGACCGCCACGGCACACCTCGGGGCGAGCCCAGCGGCCACTTGCCACCGAGCGCCTTCGTGCTGTTTTTGCAGAACCACGACCAGGTCGGCAACCGCGCCCTGGGCGAACGCCTCACCCGCCTCTGCCCGCCGCCGGCCCTGCGCGCTGCCACCGCGCTGTTGCTACTGGCGCCGATGATCCCGCTGCTGTTCATGGGTGACGACGACGGCAGCCGCGAGCCGTTCCTGTTCTTCACCGACTTTCACGATGAGCTGGCCGACGCGGTGCGTGAGGGGCGGCGCGGCGAGTTCGCCCATTTCGACGCCTTTGCCGACCCGCACAAACGCGAACAGATCCCCGACCCGAATGCCGAGGCGACCTTCACCTCGTCCCGGCCCCGGCACCAGGATGTGCTGGCCGGCTGGCACGGCCTGTACCAGCAACTGCTCGACCTGCGCCGGCGCCATATCATCGCGCACCTGCCCGGCACCCGCGCCCTCGGCGCCGAGGTGCTCGGCGACCAGGCGCTGACCGCCCGCTGGCGCCTGGGCAACGGCTGCGAGCTGCGCATCGACCTCAACCTCGCCGCCCAGCCCCAGCCGGTCGCGCTGCCCGCCCTGCAACGGCGCCTGTATGACAGCAGCGACAACGCCCACCCCGATTCGACCCTTGCCGCGCACAGCTGCGTGGTCAGCCTGCTACCCCCCGACCAGGAGACGCCATGAGCGAACAGCCCCTCCACCGCCTGGCCGCGCGGGTCGGCCTGGCCCGCGACTGGATCGACGCCAACAACCGCCCGCAGCAGGTCAGCGACGAGGCATTGCGCCGGGTGCTAGCAGGCCTCGGCTACCCGGCCGACGATGCCGCCGCCATCGCCGCCAGCCTGCGCGCCGTCGAGCAGGCCGAGGACAGCGAACACCTGCCGCCGCTGCTGACCGTCGATGTCGGCCAGCCCCTGGACCTGCAGCGCTATTTCAGCGCCGGTCGCCAGGCACATTGCACCCTGGAGGACGGCAGCCAGCGCAACCTGGCCCTGGACGCCCAGGCGCGCCTGCCGGGCGAGCTGCCATTGGGCTACCACCGCGTGGACATCGATGGCCGCAGCTTCAGCGTGGCCGTGGCGCCGCCGCGCTGCCATGCCCTGGCGGACCGCGTCGAGCAGCAACCGCCGCGCTGCTGGGGCATCGCGGCGCAGCTGTACAGCCTGCGCCGCCCCGGCGACGGCGGCTACGGCGACTGCCTGGCCCTGGAGCAACTGGCGCGCAACGCCGCCGAGCGCGGCGCCGATGCCCTGGCGATCAGCCCGATCCACGCCCTGTCGGCGTTCGACCAGCGCCACTTCAGCCCCTACTCGCCGTCCAGCCGGCTGCTGCGCAACGTGCTCTATGCCAGCCCCGGTGTCGTCTTTGGCGAGCGCGAGGTGCGCATGGCCATCGAGGCCTGCGACCTGCAGGCGACCCTCGACACGCTGGAGCAGCAGGCGCTGGTGGACTGGCCACGGGCCGCCGATGCCCGCCTGCGCCTGCTCGAGGCGCTCTACCGGCAGTTCAGCCAGGGCGAGCACCCGCTTCGCCAGGACTTCGACAGTTTCCGCGCCAGCGCCGGCGAGCAGCTGGAGCACCATTGCCGCTTCGAAGTGCTGCAGGCCGAAGCGGTCAGCACGGGCCTTGGCGCCGACTGGCGCCGCTGGCCCAAGGCCTGGCACGATCCCTATCACCCTGAGGTCGAGGCCTTCGCCAACGCCTACCCGGCGCGGGTCGAGTTCCACGCCTTCTGCCAGTGGTTGACCGAACGCAGCCTGCAACGGGCCCAGGACGCGGCGCGCGGCAACGGCATGGCGGTGGGTCTGATCGCCGACCTGGCGGTGGGGGCCGACGGCGCCGGCAGCCAGGCCTGGAGCCGCCAGGACGAACTGCTGGCCGAGCTCAAGGTCGGCGCGCCGCCGGACATCCTCAACCGCTCCGGCCAGGACTGGGGCATCTGCGCCTTCTCCCCCGAGGGCCTCAGGCGCAAAGGCTACCGCGCCTTCATCGAGATGCTGCGGGCCAACCTGGCCCATGCCGGCGGCCTGCGCATCGACCATGTGATGGGCCTGCGCCGGCTGTGGCTGATCCCCCGTGGAGCCACACCCAGCGAAGGCGCCTACCTGGACTATCCGCTGGACGACCTGCTGCGCCTGCTGGCGCTGGAGTCGGCGCGGCACCAGGCGATCATCCTCGGCGAGGACCTGGGCACCGTGCCCGAGGGCCTGCGCGAACGCCTGGCCGACAAGGCCGTGCTGGGCATGCGCGTGCTGCCGTTCGAGCAGGCCGCGCCCGGGCAGTTCAAGCCGATCCTCGACTGGCCGGACAACGCCCTGGCCACCACCGGCACCCATGACCTGGCGCCCCTGGCCGGCTGGCTGGCAGGCCGCGACATCGACTGGAGCCACCGCCTGCAACTGATCGACGCCGCCACCGAACTGCACTGGCGCCATACCCGGGCCCTGGAACGCGATGGCCTGCGCCGCACCCTGGAGCAGAACTACGGGCCACTGCGCGGCGACGACGCGCTGATCGACGCGGCGATCCGCTACATTGGCCATACCCGCGCGCCGCTGGTGCTGGTGCCGCTGGAGGACCTGCTGGGCTGCGACGAGCAGGCCAACCTGCCCGGCACCACCGAAGGCCACCCCAACTGGCGCCGGCGCTTCCAGGCGCCGGTACGCGACCTGCTCGACGACGAGGACGCCGCCCGCCGCCTGGAGCTGCTGGCCCAGGCCCGCGAACAGGCCTGGGAGCGTGATCGATGAAACCGTTGACCGCTACCCTGCGCCTGCAGCTGCACAGCGACTTCACCCTGGATGACGCGGTGCCGCTGGTGCCCTACTTCGCCCGGCTAGGCGTCAGCCATCTGTACGCTTCGCCGATCCTCACCGCCCGCGCCGGCTCCCGGCATGGCTACGACGTGGTCGACCCGACCCGGGTCAACCCGGAGCTTGGCGGCGAGGCGGCGCTCAAACGTCTGGTGGCCGCCCTGCGCCAGCACGGCATGGGGCTGATCCTCGACACCGTGTCCAACCACATGGCCGTGGGCGGCGCCGACAATCCCTGGTGGCAGAGCCTGCTGGCCTGGGGCCGGCGCAGCCCCTATGCGGAATTCTTCGATATCCAGTGGCATTCCAGTGATCCGTTGCTGGCCGGGCAGCTGTTGCTGCCGTTCCTTGGCAGCGACTACGGCGCGGCTCTGAAGAGCGGCGAAATCCCACTGACCTTCGACGCGCCACAGGGGCGTTTCGAGGTGACCCACCATGAACATCGCTTCCCGATCTGCCCGCTGGACTACGGGCGCATCCTCGGTCAGGCCGAGGACCCACGCTTGCAGGCACTGGCCGCGCACTTCAGTGCCCTCGGCGAGACCGACGACCCGCTGGCCGAGGCCCTGCCCCTGCACCGCGAACTGACCCGCCTGAGCGCTGCCGGCGCGAACCTGCAACCTGCCCTCGACGCCTTCGACAGCCGCACCGAGGCCGGCTTCAAGCGCCTTCACCTGCTGCTGGAACGCCAGACCTACCGCCTGGCCAGCTGGCGCACCGCCGCCGACGACATCAACTGGCGGCGCTTCTTCGACATCAACGAACTCGGCGGCCTGCGCGTGGAGCGCGCGGTGGTGTTCGAGGCCACCCATGCCAAGCTGTTCGAGCTGATCGAACGCGGCCTGGTGGACGGCCTGCGCATCGACCATATCGACGGCCTGGCCGACCCGCGCCGCTACTGCCGCAACCTGCGCCGCCGGGTCGACCGCTTGCTGGCGCGACGGCCACTGGATGCCGCGCTGGCACACTTCCCGATCTATGTGGAGAAGATCCTCGGCACCGACGAACACCTGCACCGTGACTGGCTCACCGACGGCACCACCGGCTACGAGTTCATGAACCAGGTGTCGCTGCTGCAGCACGATCCCGCTGGCGAGGGGCCGCTGGGCGAGCTGTGGAGCGCCGTCAGCGAGCGACCTGAATTCACCGAGGAGGTGCGCAGCGCCCGCCACCTGATGCTCAACGCCAGCCTGGCCGGCGACTGCGAGTCGGTGGCCCAGGCCCTGCTGCAGGTGGCCCGCGACGACCTGATGACCCGCGACCTCACCCTCGGCGCCATTCGCCGGGCGCTGCAGGCGCTGGTCGAGCACTACCCGGTGTATCGCACCTATATCAACGCCTGTGGCCGCCCCGCCGAGGACGAGGCGTTTTTCCAGCAGGCGCTGGCCGGGGCGCGCCAGTCGCTGGGCGAAGCCGACTGGCCGCTGCTCGAGCAGCTCGAGCGCTGGCTCGGTGGTCAACCGTGGCGCCGCCTGCCGCCGGGCCGACCGCGCAAGCACCTGCGCCATGCCTGCGTGCGCTTCCAGCAACTGACCGCGCCCAGCGCCGCCAAGGCCGTCGAGGACACCGCGTTCTATCGCTCGGCCCGCCTGCTGTCGCGCAACGACGTGGGCTTCGACGCCGAGCGTTTCAGCGCCGCGCCGACCTGGTTCCACAACGAAGCCCAGCGCCGCCTGCGCGATTTTCCCGACAACCTGCTGGCCACCGCCACCCACGATCACAAGCGCGGCGAGGACTGCCGGGCGCGGTTGGCCGTGCTCAGCGAGCACGGCCCCTGGCTGGCCAGCCGCGTCGAGCACTGGCGCGAGCTGGCCGCGCCGCTGCGCGAGGCACTGGACGATGGCGAGGCGCCCAGCCCTGGCGACGAACTGCTGCTGTTGCAGACCCTGCTCGGCAGCTGGCCGCTGACCCTCGACCTGCAGGATCCGGCGGCCCTGCGCGCCTATGCCGAACGCATCCGCCAATGGCAGCGCAAGGCCCTGCGCGAAGCCAAGCTGCGCAGCAGCTGGGCCGCGCCGAACGAACGCTACGAGCAGGCCTGCGCAGCCTATGTCGACGGCCTGCTGCTGGACGACGAGAACCAGCAACTGCGCCAGTCCCTGCACGAAGCGGCGCGCCGCCTGGCCTGCCCCGGCGCCCTGAACGGCCTGGCGCAATGCCTGCTGCGCATGACCACGCCTGGGGTGCCGGACCTGTACCAGGGCAACGAGTACTGGGACTTGTCCCTGGTCGACCCGGACAACCGCCGCCCGGTGGACTACCCTGCAAGACGCGCCAGCCTGGACGACGCCACGCCGCTGGCCGAGCTGCTCGCCCACTGGCGCGACGGCCGTGTGAAGCAAGCCCTGGTAGCCCGGGTGCTGGACGCCCGCCAGGCCCACCCCGAACTGTTCCAGCGTGGCGCCTACCTGCCGCTTGCCGTGCGCGGGCGCCATGCCGACAAGGTGCTGGCCTTCGCCCGCCTGGGCGAGGACGCCCGCGCCATCATCGTCGTACCGCGGCTGGCCAGCACCCTGCTGGGCCCGGCCGCCACCCCGTTGATCCCGGCACAGAACTGGGACGATACCCGGCTTGTCCTGCCGTTTGCCTTGTCGCCTGCCAACTGCTCGGGACTTTTCGGCGGCGGTGCTGTCACCCCTTCAAGGGAGCTGATGTTGAGCGCCGTGCTGATGGAGTTTCCAGTCAACCTGTTGATTGAACATGCCTAACTGCATTCAGGAGCGTCGAGATGAGTGTCGAAGAAAAGCGTATTCGCGAGTTTGCGTATCAGATCTGGGAGTCGGAGGGTAAGCCGGCGGGCCAGGAGGACCGTCATTGGCAGATGGCACGCAAGCTGGCCGAGGCCGAGGCATTGGCGCCAAAGGCTGCGCCGCGCAAGAAGGCGGCGGCCAAGCCGAAGGTAGCGGCGCCGGTGGAGAAACCGGTGGCAGCCAAGAAACCGCGGGCGGTGAAAAAGCCCGCTGCCGGCTGATTACTCCACTGGCCTCTTCGCGGGTAAACCCGCTCCCACAGGGGAGTTGCATGCACCTGTGGGAGCGGGTTTACCCGCGAAGAGGCCCGCATTGACACCCAGGCAACGCCCCGGACCATGAGGACCGCCATGAGCCCCCGCACCCCGAAGAAGACCCGCTCCGTCGCCCCGTCGCGCATCCGCGAAGGCCTGCCCTTTCCGCTCGGCGCCACCTGGGACGGCCTGGGGGTCAACTTCGCGCTGTTCTCGGCCAACGCCACCAAGGTCGAGCTGTGCTTGTTCGATCCCAGCGGCGAGGAGGAAATCGAGCGCATCGAGCTGCCCGAGTACACCGACGAGATCTACCACGGCTACCTGCCCGACGCCCACCCGGGCCTGGTCTACGGCTACCGTGTGCACGGCCCGTACGAGCCCGAGAACGGCCACCGCTTCAACCCCAACAAACTGCTGATCGACCCCTATGCCAAGCAGCTGGTCGGCACGCTGAAGTGGTCCGAGGCGCTGTTCGGCTACACCATCGGCCACCCCGACGCCGACCTGTCGTTCGACGAGCGCGACAGCGCGCCGTTCGTGCCCAAGTGCAAGGTCATCGACCCGGCCTTCACCTGGGGCCGCGACCAGCGCGTGTCGATCCCCTGGGAGCGCACGATCATCTACGAGGCCCACACCCGCGGCATCAGCATGCGCCACCCGGCGGTGCCCGAGCACCTGCGCGGCACCTTCGCCGGGCTTGCCAACGACGAGCTGCTGGCGCATATCAAGGAACTCGGCGTGTCGAGCATCGAGCTGCTGCCGATCCACGCCTTCGTCAACGACCAGCACCTGCTGGACAAGGGTCTGAACAACTACTGGGGCTACAACAGCATCGCCTTCTTCGCGCCCCATCCGCGCTACCTGGCCAGCGGCAAGATCGCCGAGTTCAAGGAAATGGTCGCGCACCTGCACGACGCCGGGCTCGAGGTGATCCTCGACGTGGTCTACAACCACACCGCCGAGGGCAACGAACGCGGCCCGACCCTGTCGATGCGCGGCATCGACAACGCCTCGTACTACCGCCTGATGCCCGACGACCGGCGTTTCTACATCAATGATTCGGGCACCGGCAACACCCTCGACCTGAGCCACCCCCGGGTGCTGCAACTGGTCACCGATTCGCTGCGCTACTGGGCCGGCGAGATGCACGTGGACGGCTTTCGCTTCGACCTGGCGACCATTCTCGGCCGCTATCACGACGGCTACAGCGAGCGTCACGGTTTTCTCGTCGCCTGCCGCCAGGACCCGATGCTCAGCCAGACCAAGCTGATCGCCGAACCTTGGGACTGCGGCCCGGGCGGCTACCAGGTGGGCAACTTCGCCCCCGGCTGGGCCGAGTGGAACGATCGCTTCCGCGACACCGTGCGCAGCTTCTGGAAGGGCGACGAAGGCATGCTCGCCGACTTCGCCTCGCGCATCACCGCCTCGGGCGACCTGTTCAACAACCGTGGCCGGCGTCCCTATGCCTCGGTCAACTTCGTCACCGCCCATGACGGTTTCACCCTGCGCGACCTGGTGTCGTACAACGACAAGCACAACGAGGACAACGACGAGAACAACCAGGACGGCACCAACAACAACCTGTCGTGGAACTGCGGCGTCGAAGGCCCCACCGACGACCCGGCGATCAACGCCCTGCGCATGCGCCAGATGCGCAACTACTTCGCCACCTTGCTGCTGGCCCAGGGCACGCCGATGATCGTCGCCGGCGACGAGTTCAGCCGCACCCAGCACGGCAACAACAACGCCTACTGCCAGGACAGCGAGATCGGCTGGGTGAACTGGGACCTGGATGAGGATGGCAAGGCGCTGATGGCCTTCGTCAGGCGCCTGACCCGCCTGCGCCTGGCCTACCCGATCCTGCGCCGCTCGCGCTTTCTGGTCGGCGACTACAACGAGGCGATCGGGGTCAAGGACGTCACCTGGCTGGCCCCGGATGCCAGCGAGATGACCGTCGAGCAGTGGGAGGACCCGCACGGGCGCTGCCTGGGCATGCTGATGGACGGCCGCGCCCAGGTCAGCGGCATCGCCCGGCCGGGCGCCGAGGCAACCATGCTGTTGATTGTCAACGCCTATCACGACGTGGTGCCGTTCACCCTGCCGGCGGTGCCGGAGGGCGACTACTGGAGCTGCCTGGTGGACACCGACCGACCCGAGCTGCGCAAGCCGCAGCACCTGGCGTTCGACACAGTGTTCGAGGTCAAGGGGCGGTCGTTGCTGTTGCTGGTGCTGCAGCGGGAGGAGGAGTGAACCTGCAATGGGCGTTTTCGGTCCTACACTCATGACTTTCAAGGTTTTTGCGATTTTTGGGGATGACCAGTCCAGTTCAAGATTGCCGGGGCTGCTTTGCAGCCCTTTCCGGCCGGTCCGACGCCTCGGCAAGGCCGCTCCTACAGGCGACCGCGTACCCTGTAGGAGCGGCCTTGTGCCGCGAAAGGGTCGCAAAGCGACCCCGGCAAGTCCAAGCCGGACGCCAATTATCAACACTTGAAAGGGCTGGGACCCACAAAGCCCGCTCCCACAACGTGACTTACCAGCAGGAGCCGTCGTGAGCAGTCCAGGTTTCGCCAACGTCAACCAGGCCCCGGCCGTGCATCGGGTCAAGGTGCTGACGGTCAACACCCACAAGGGCTTCACCGCCTTCAACCGGCGCTTCATCCTGCCGGAGCTGCGCGAGGCGGTGCGCAGCACCGAGGCCGACATCGTGTTCCTCCAGGAAGTGCTCGGCAGCCACGACCGCCATGCCGCGCGCTACCCCGGCTGGCCACGGACCTCGCAGTACGAGTTCCTCGCCGACAGCATGTGGAGCGACTTCGCCTACGGCCGCAACGCAGTCTACCCAGACGGCCACCACGGCAACGCGCTGCTGTCCAAGTACCCGATCATCGAGCACCGCAACCTCGACGTGTCGATCACCGGCCCCGAGCGCCGCGGCCTGCTGCACTGCGTGCTGGACCTGCCCGGGCAGCGCCAGGTGCATGCCATCTGCGTGCACCTGTCGTTGCTCGAGCGCCACCGCCAGCAACAGCTGCACCTGCTGCGCCGGCTGCTCGACGCCCTGCCCGCCAACGCCCCGGTGATCATCGCCGGCGACTTCAACGACTGGCAGCTGCGCGGCAACCACACCCTCGGGCTGCAGCACGGCCTGCACGAGGCCTTCGAGCGCCACCACGGCCTGCTGGCCCGCACCTACCCCGCGCGCCTGCCGCTGCTGCGCCTGGACCGCATCTACCTGCGCAACGCCGATAGCCACGCACCGAGAATCCTCGGCAACAAGCCCTGGACCCACCTGTCCGACCATCTGCCGCTGGCGGTAGAAGTGCGGTTGTAGCAACGATTCGGCATAGCCGCGAGGCGGTAAATCACCATTATCGATATGCGTCTTTCAAATTTACGCAAATTCAACAAGTTAAATAGTCAAACAGGCATTTTTCGATCCTTTCACGCTTTCTTGACGCAAGCGCCGTCCTCTCCTTAGCTGAACAGTAATCACCAGACGTAAAAACTCGTGCCGGGCCTCTAGCGCGCGCCCTCGTGCGCTCTGCAGAAGGCTGGTGCGCTGGTACCTGTCGCCCCCTGTTCTTGTCGTACAGCTCGTGACATCAGGCCAGGTCTTGGGCTGTTCACTCATACATCAACAGGAGATCCGCCATGAAAAGCACCTCGAATCCCTCGCGCTTCGACGCTTTTTTCTGTGCGGTTTCCACGTCGCTGCTCTTGGCAACCCCGGTGGAAACCTTCGCCTTCGAATCGCAGGAGGGCGAACCCTTCGCCCCTGTCCTGGCGCAGCCCGAGGTGCCACGATTGTCGCTCGATCCGGTCAGCGTCAGCGGCCTCAACCAGGGCCTGCTCAGCGCCTTCTCCGAGCGCATGGGTGAACGTCATGGCCAGCCCGACAGCGACCATATCGCCAGCCAGTGGGCGCAGTTCTTCCCCGGCGCGCCGCGCCCGGGCGCCCAGCCGCCGGCGCAGGTGGAGGCGCCCAGCCAGCAGATGATGATCGGACCGGACTTGTTCGTGCGTGAAACCAGCGGCGGCAACGTGCACCGCGCGGGGATCTTCGTCGGCCACAACAACCTGCAGAGCACCTTCAACGGCATGCGCCCGCTGCTGGGCGACAAGCAGCGCGACGCGGTCAACCTCAGCGGCGAGAGCCTGGGCGTGTACTGGAGCATGACCCACGAGCAGGGCTGGCACGTGGACGCCGTGGCCATGGGCACGCGCATCGACGTCAACGGCCGCTCCCAGGCCGGCCAGCGGCTCGATGACAGCGGCCACGCGATGACCTTCTCGGTGGAAGGCGGCTACCCCATCGGCCTGGGCGCCGGCTGGGTGATCGAGCCCCAGGCGCAGTTGATCAACCAGCAGTTCTTCCCCGGTAGCCAGGTGCAGGAGGAAACCCTGCAGGCCTTCGACAGCCAGCCCAGCTGGAGCGGCCGGGTCGGTGCCAAGCTGTCGGCGCGCTACGAAGTGCGCGGCATGCCCATCGAACCCTATGTGCGCACCAACGTCTGGTACGACTTCAGCAACGCCGACCCGGTGAAGCTGGACCAGGTCGACAAGATCTCCAGCTCGCGCAGCGCCGCCACGGTGGAACTGGGCTTGGGCCTGGTGGCGCGGGTGACGCCGAACGTGGCGCTGTTCGTCAGTGCCGACTACAGCTCCGATGTGGATGACAATGACCTGAACGGGTTGATTGGCAGCCTTGGGGTCAGGATGCGTTGGTAGACGACCACCGCACTCCTGTAGGAGCGGCCTTGTGCCGCGAAAGGGCCGCAAAGCGGCCCCAGGATTTCAGCGTTGATGCATCAATCGCCGGGGCTGCTTTGCAGCCCTTTCGCGGCACAAGGCCGCTCCTACAGGGAGAGAGGAAACCATCAGGCCGGCTTCATCACCAACACCCCCAACGGCGGCAGGTTCAGCGCCAGCGACAATGGCTGGCCATGGCTGGCGATCGCTTCGCTGGCTACCGCCCCCAGATTCCCCACATTCGATCCGGCATACAGCTCGGCATCGCTATTGAGCAATTCTTGCCAGTGCTCGCCAAACGGCACGCCAATGCGGTAACCCTCCCGCGGCACCGGCGTGAAGTTGGCCACCACCAGCAGTGGCTCGCCCTGGCTGCTCCAGCGCAACCAGGCGTACACGCTGTTATGCGCGTCGTCGCCGATCAGCCACTGGAAGCCCTGGGGCTGGCAGTCCAGCTCGTGCAACGCCGGCAGTTCGCGGTACAGGCGGTTGAGGTCGGCCACCAGCTTCTGCACGCCCTGGTGCTCGGAGTACTGCAGCAGGTACCAGTCCAGTTGCTGGTCATGGTTCCACTCGCGCCACTGGCCGAACTCGCAGCCCATGAACAGCAGCTTCTTGCCCGGGTGGGTCCACATGAACGCCAGGTACGCCCGCAGGTTGGCGAACTTCTGCCAGCGATCGCCGGGCATCTTGTCGATCAGCGAATGCTTGCCGTGGACCACTTCGTCGTGGGAGATCGGCAGGATGAAATGCTCGGAATAGGCGTAGATCAGCCCGAAACTCATCTCGTTGTGGTGGTAGGTTCGGTGCACCGGATCGTTCTGGATGTAGTGCAGGGTGTCGTGCATCCAGCCCATGTTCCACTTGTAGGCGAAGCCCAGGCCGCCCTGCTGCACCGGCTGGCTGACGCCGGGCCAGGCGGTGGACTCCTCGGCGATGATCAACGCGCCCGGCGCCTCATGGGCGGCGACGCCGTTGAGGTGGCGGATGAAGTCGATGGCCTCGAGGTTCTCGCGCCCGCCGTGGCGGTTGGGCACCCATTCGCCGGCCTTGCGCGAATAATCGCGGTAAAGCATCGAGGCCACCGCGTCCACGCGCAGGCCGTCGATGTGGAAGTGCTTGAGCCAGTGCAGCGCCGAGGCCAGCATGAAGCCGCGCACCTCGTTGCGACCGAGGTTGTAGATCAGCGTGTTCCAGTCCTGGTGGAAGCCTTCCAGCGGGTTGTCGTACTCGTACAGCGCGGTGCCGTCGAAGCGCGCCAGGCCATGCTCGTCGGTGGGGAAATGCGCCGGCACCCAGTCGAGGAGCACGCCGATGCCGCCCTGGTGGCAGGCATCGACGAAGAAGGCGAAGTCCTCGGCGCTGCCATAGCGCGAGGTCGGCGCGAACAGCGACAGCGGCTGGTAGCCCCAGGAGCCGCCGAAGGGGTGTTCCATGATCGGCATCAGTTCGATATGGGTGAAGCCCAGCTCCTGCACGTAGGGCACCAGGCGCTCGGCCAGCTCGCGCCAGTTGTAGAAGCGCGCGACTTCGCCGGCATCGTCCAGCTCGCAGCGCCAGGAGCCGACGTGCAGTTCGTAGATCGACAGCGGCGCGCTGTAGGCATGCCGTTGGGCGCGCTGCTCCATCCATTGGCCATCGCGCCAGTCGTGGGCCAGGGCACCGGCCACCTTCGAGGCGGTGCTCGGCGGCAGTTCGGTGGCACGGGCCAGGGGGTCGGCCTTGAGTGGCAGCACGCCGTCCGCGCCCAATACTTCGAACTTGTAGGTCTCGCCCACGCCGAGCCTGGGCACGAACAGCTCCCACACCCCGGCACCGTGGCGCAGGCGCATGGGGTGACGGCGGCCGTCCCAGTTGTTGAAGTCGCCGACCACCGACACCCGCCTGGCGTTGGGCGCCCAGACCGAGAAACACACCCCCGCGATGCCTTCCACTTGCGTCGGCTGGGCGCCGAAGCGCCCGGCCAGGTCGCGGTGGTTGCCTTCGGCGAACAGATGCATGTCCATGTCGCCCAGTTGCGGGCCAAAGCTGTAGGGGTCCTCGGTCACCTGCTCGCCGCCGGCCCAGCCGATCTGCAGCAGGTAGGCCTGTGCCTCATCGAGGTGCGCGGTGAACAGCCCCGGCACGCTGCCCTGCACCATTTCGGCAAGCACTTGCCCATCCTGGCGCGTCAGCAGTCGTGCATTCAGGGCATTAGGCAGGAAAGCGCGGACGAACAGGCCGCCCGCACCGTCGCCATGGGGACCCAGCACGGCAAATGGGTCGGCGTGCTCGGCGCGGACCAGGGCGTCGAGGTCCCGTTGCCGAAGGCCGCCGTTGTCACGCGTGGTTGCATTCATCTCACTGCCCCTTATCAAATTATTCAATGCTGCCCATCCGGGCCTCTGTGGGAGCGGGCTTGCCCGCGAAGCAGGCGACTTGGTACATGGCACCGGCTTTGCCGGTGTTCGCGGGCAAGCCCGCTCCCACAGAGATTCGTGTTCAACCTGGAATGGCTCACCCCTCCCCCCAGGTACTGATCAGTCCATGCAGACCATGCAAAGGCACGGCCAGCCAACTTGGCCGGTTTTCGGCTTCATAGGTGATTTCGTAGGCGGCCTTCTCCAGGCAGAACAGCTCCAGCGCCGCGCGTTCGCCCTCGGCCTGCTGCCAGGCGTGGGGCATGGCAGCGGTAGCCAGCCCGTAGGCTTCGACGAAGGCGTGACGCGACTGATGCAGGTACTGCCGGGCGACCCGCTGCCGGGCCTGGCGCGCCGCGTCGGACAGGTCGACCGCCGAGGCGCTGCGCAGGATCATCGCAGCAGCATAGTCGAAGGAGCGCAGCACGCCGCTGACATCCTTGTACGGGCTGTGTTTCGCCCGGCGCTCGTCCAGCGGGCGCGCCGGCTCGCCCTCGAAATCGATCAGGTAGGCGTCGCCCTGCACCACCAGCACCTGGCCCAGGTGCAGGTCGCCGTGCACGCGCATCAGCAGGCCGCCCCGGGCCTGCCGGGCGAGGTTGTCGACGTGCTGCTGCAGGCCTTCACGCTGTTGCTGCAGGTCGTCGACCAGGGCCTGGCTGTCGCGGTCCAGGGTATGGCGGTGCTGGGCCAGCAGGTCGAGGGCACGGGTCAGGTCGGCGCTGATCTGCCGGCTCCAGCGCTCGCTGTCCTGGGCATCGCTCGGACGAGACTGGAACGCCTTGTCGTCGCTCGGCGCGGCCAGCAGCAGATGCATCTCGCCCAGGCGTTGGCCGAGCAAGGCGGCGAAGCCGGTCAGCTCGGCCAGGGCATCGGTATGCGCCTCCTGTTCGACGCTACCCGGTTCCATCTGGTCGCGAATCGCCCGTTCCAGGGTGTTCTGCGTCCAATCCCAGGCATCGCCCTGGTTGCTCAGGTAGCCCTGGGCGATCATCAGCAGATGGGGCTGGCCACTGTCATCGACACGGCTGATCCAGGCCAGCAGGGGCGAGATATTGGCAAAGCCCGCAGCGGTCAGGTAGGCGCTCATCTCAAGCTCCGGATGCACCCCCGGGTTCACCCGGCGGATCAGCTTGAGCACCAGGCTGCCGCCGACCACCACCGAGCTGTTGGACTGCTCGGCGCCCAGGTAGCGCACCTCGCTCTGCTCATCGAGCTGCAGCGCGGCCAATGCCTCGGTGCGATGGAAATGCAGCTCGCCCAGGCCATCGCCACAGGGCAGGCGCAGGCCCTCCTGGCAGCCCTTGAGCACGGCGCGAATGAACGGTTCGAGCACGAAGGCATCGGTGATCAGCCCCACCTGGCGGCCACGGCGCACCCGCGACAGCGCCAGTTGCTGAGGCAGCGCCGCGTTGATCTGCTCCTCCGGCAGCAGGCCGAAGGGCAACTGGTAGTGAGTGACGACGCCCTCGCTGTACACCTCCAGCTCGGCGAGCAGCACCGGCAGCGCCGTGGTGGCGAAGCGCACGCCATAGCTCAGGCGTACCTGGTCAATGGGCCCTTCCTTGCCGGCAAACCAGCGGCGCTTGGGCAGGTATTGCGGCAGGATGGATGCCTGCAAGGTCTCGCGCGATGGCGACTCGAGCAGCTCCTCCATGCGCTTGCGCAGCACCAGGGTGGTCAGCTCGGGCAGACCCTCGGCAGGCTGGACATGCCAGCTTGGCATGCGGTCGTGGCTGGCCAGCAGGAACCAGTAGAAACCATAGGGCGGCAGGGTCAGCAGGAACGGCAGCTGGCCGATGGGCGGGAAGGCGCTGCCGCCGAGCATTTCCACCGGCACCTTGCCGGCGTACTGCGACAACTCCAGTTCCGCCGCCTGGGCCGCCCGCGAGACATTGGCCACGCACAGCACAATCTCGCTGTTGCCGTCGGCATCGGTGTATTCGCGGATATAGGCGAGAATCCGTCGATTGCTCGGCGTCAGCATCTTCATGCTGCCCCGGCCAAAGGCTTTCTGCTGGCTGCGCACCGCCAGCAGGCGGCGGTTCCAGTTGAGCAATGAATGCGGGTCGTGGGCCTGGGCCTCGACGTTGATGGTCTGGTAGCCGTACAACGGGTCCATGATCGGCGGCAGCACCAGGCGTTGCGGATCGGCCCGGGAGAAACCGCCGTTGCGGTCCGGCGACCATTGCATGGGCGTGCGCACGCCGTCGCGGTCGCCCAGGTAGATGTTGTCGCCCATGCCCAGCTCGTCGCCGTAGTACAAGGTCGGGGTGCCGGGCATCGACAGCAACAGGCTGGTCAGCAGTTCGATGCGCCGCCGGTCGCGCTGCAGCAACGGCGCCAGGCGCCGGCGGATGCCGAGGTTGATGCGCGCGCGGCGGTCCTCGGCGTAGTAGTTCCACAGGTAGTCGCGCTCGCGGTCGGTGACCATCTCCAGGGTCAGTTCATCGTGGTTGCGCAGGAAGATCGCCCATTGGCAATTGGTCGGGATCTCCGGGGTCTGGCGCAGGATATCGGTGATCGGGAAGCGGTCCTCCATGGCCAGGGCCATGTACATGCGCGGCATCAGCGGGAAGTGGAAGGCCATGTGGCACTCGTCGCCGTCGCCCTCGCCGAAGTACGGGCGGGTGTCCTCCGGCCACTGGTTGGCCTCGGCCAGCAGCATGCGGTCGGGGTAGTTGGCGTCGATCTCGGCGCGGATGGCCTTGAGCACGGTGTGGGTTTCGGGGAGGTTCTCGTTGTTGGTGCCGTCGCGCTCGATCAGGTACGGGATGGCATCCAGGCGCAGGCCGTCGACGCCGATGTCGAGCCAATAGCGCATCACGCCGATCACCGCTTTCAACACCTGTGGGTTGTCGAAGTTCAGGTCCGGCTGGTGCGAGTAGAAGCGGTGCCAGAAATACTGGCCGGCGACCGGGTCCCAGGTCCAGTTGGACTTCTCGGTGTCGAGGAAGATGATCCGTGTGCCGTCGTACTTTTGCTCGTCGTCGGACCACACGTAGAAGTCCCGGGCCTTGCTGCCGCGCCTGGCGTGGCGGGCGCGCTGGAACCAGGGGTGCTGGTCGGAGGTGTGGTTGATGACAAGCTCCGTGATCACCCGCAGGCCGCGCTTGTGGACCTCGGCGATGAAGCGCCTGGCATCGGCGAGGCTGCCGTAGTCCGGGTGCACGGCCTTGTACTCGGCGATGTCGTAGCCGTCGTCGCGCCGGGGCGAGGGGTAGAACGGCAGCAGCCAGAGGGTGTTGACGCCAAGTTCGGCGATGTAGTCGAGCTTGCCGATCAGGCCTGCGAAATCGCCGATGCCGTCGTTGTTGGAATCGAAGAACGATTTCACGTGCAACTGGTAGATCACCGCGTCCTTGTACCACAGCGGATCGTCGATGAAGGCTGCCGGGCGGTAACGCTTGGCCATGTGCGACTCCTTTCATTTTCCGGTTCGGCACACTCCCTGTAGGAGCGGCCTTGTGCCGCGAAAGGGCTGCGTAGCAGCCCCAGCAATCTGTCATGTCGCTAAGAACCTGGGGCCGCTTCGCGCCCCTTTCGCGGCACAAGGCCGCTCCTACAGGGGATTAGCGGAGCTTCTCGATGCGCCAGATGCCAAACGGCTGGTGCCACGGTTCGATGCGCATCCACTGGGTCTTGCCATGCCAGGTCCAGCGGTGGCCATTCATCAGGTCCTCGCCCTGGGTGTCGGCGTTGTCATCCAGCCCCAGCTCCCACAGCGGCAACTCGAAACTGGCCTCCTGGGCGTTGTACGGATCGAGGCTGATGGCCACCAGGATGACGTTGTCACGCTCGGGCGTGCGCTTGGCGAAGTACAGGATCTGATCGTTCCAGCAGTTGAGGAACATCACCCCCAGGTGGGTCTGCAGGGCACGGTTCTGCCGGCGGATGCGGTTGAGCTGGGCGATCTCGGCAACGATGTTGCCGGGCTGGGTGAAATCGCGCGGGCGGATCTCGTACTTCTCCGAATCCAGGTACTCCTCCTTGCCCGGCAGCGGCGTGCCTTCGCACAGCTCGAAGCCCGAGTACATGCCCCACAGGCCCGAACCCAGGGTTGCCAGCGCGGCGCGGATGAGAAAGCCGGGGCGGCCCGAGGTCTGCAGGAAGTACGGGTTGATGTCCGGCGTGTTGACGAAGAAGTTGGGCCGGTAGCACTGGCTCCACGGCGGCTGGTTGAGCTGCTCGAAGTATTCGCGCAGCTCCTGTTTGCTGTTGCGCCAGGTGAAGTAGGTGTAGCTCTGGGCGTACCCGACCTTGCCCAGGCGCGCCATCATCGCCGGGCGGGTGAAGGCCTCGGCGAGGAAGATCACCTCGGGGTGGTGGCTGCGAACATTGGCGATCAGCCATTGCCAGAACGGCAGCGGCTTGGTGTGCGGGTTGTCGACGCGGAAGGTCTTCACGCCCTCCTCCACCCAGCCGACCACCACATCGCGCAAGGCCAGCCACAGGCTCGGCACCGATTCGGGGGCGTAGAAGTCGACGTTGACGATGTCCTGGTACTTCTTCGGCGGGTTCTCGGCGTAACGGATGCTGCCGTCGGGGCGCCAACTGAACCAGCCGGGGTGCTCCGTGAGCCAGGGGTGGTCCTGGGAGCACTGGATGGCGAAGTCCAGGGCGATCTCCAACCCATGCTCGGCGGCGGCGGCGACCAGCCGGCGGAAGTCCTCGCGGCTGCCCAGCTGTGGGTGTATGGCGTCGTGCCCGCCCTCGGGGCTGCCGATGGCGTAAGGGCTGCCGGGGTCGCCGGGCTCGGCCTGCAAGGCGTTGTTGCGGCCCTTGCGGTGCTTCATGCCGATGGGGTGGATCGGCGGGAAGTACAGCACGTCGAAGCCCATGTCGCGGATCATCGGCAGGCGCTGGTGCACGTCGTCGAAGGTGCCGTGGCGTTCGGCATCGTCAGTGATCGAGCGCGGGAACAGTTCGTACCAGCTGGCGAACAGCGCCGCCTCGCGGTCCACATCCAGGGGAAACTCGCGGCTGCGGGTGAGGTAGCTGCGGTGCTCGGCCTCGGCCATCAGCTGGGCCGCCTCAGGGTGCAGCAGCAACATCACCTGGTCATCCACCGGCAAATCCGGCAGGCGCTGTTGCAAGCTCTCGAGTTGCTCGCGCAAAAGCCCGTCGCTGCGCTCGATGCCCTGGCCCAGCAGCAGCCGGCCCTCCTCCAGTTCGAGTTTCACGTCCACACCGGCGGCGTACTTCTTCTCCAGGTCATGGCAGTAGGTGGCGAAAGGGTCGATCCAGGCCTCTATGCTGAACAGGTGCAAGCCCAGATCGGTGGGGGTGAAGTCCGCCAGCCACAGGTCGTTGCCCGGCGAGTGCATCGCCACGCAGTGCCAGCGCCGGCTGTGGGCCTGGCGCCAGTTCAGGCTCACCGCCAGGCGGTCGTGGCCATCGCTGTAGACCTTGGCCGTCACCTCGACCTTGTGCCCGCGCACCGCCTTGGCGGCGAAGGTGCCACCGTCGAGCACCGGGCTTGCGTCCTCGATCACGATGCGCGGCGCCAGCAGCGCCTGGGACAGGCTGATGGCCTGGTCCGGGTGATCGTTGGCCATGGGCACGCTTTCGAACGGCTCTTTACCAGACATCGACCTGCTCCCCTGGGCTGGTGGCGGTAAGGGTTCAGAGCCGTGATCGGGCGCGGGGGTTCAAAAAAAATGAGCGTCGGGCGCAGGCCTGGGTCAAAGCCTGCGACACCTCTTCATTCATCCCGCGAGGCCAGGCCCATGAACATTCCCATTCCACCGGAGACACCCGACCCGAACATCGACGACCCGGCCCTGCCGCCGCCGCTGCCCGAGGAGGATCCGGACGAGCAGCCGATCAAGCCGACCCTGCCGCCGACCGTGGGCGACCCGCCGAGCGAGGAGCCGCCGGTGAAAGGTAGAGGATAGACAAGGTGTGGCGGGATAGATGGGGCCACCTGCTATTTCTGCCAGTATCAAAGCGCGCTCCATAAGCCTACAACGCTCATATCACTTATATGAGGACGGTGGTATGACACAGGTTGAAGAACGACTGAAGAAAGTCATCGTGGAAAAACTTGGTGCTGAAGCAAGCAAAGTCATTCCGCAGGCAAACTTCAAAACTGACCTCTTGGCGGACGATTTGGATATGACTCAAGTATTCATTGCCACCGAAGAAGAGTTCGAAATCACTTTCGATGAGGATCAGATCGAAAAAATCGAAACGATGAGGGATCTCATCACGCTTATTAATAAAAAATCCAAGAAATGATCTTTTCGAACCAATGAATGTCCCGCACCTGTGCGGGACACTCCAATCACAACCCAGACAATCGCACACCTGGTATTTTTACCAGTAGCACAATCTCCCAGCGCCGCGTACAGAGAGACTCTCCTCTCTGACGGCAGCCCCAGGCATGCGCTCGCGCCTCTACATCGCCTTCCACCTGCAATGGATCCTCGCCGGCTTCCTCGAACAGAGCCTGCACCGGATCCGGCCGAACATCGCCATGGACGAACTGGGCGCCGACAGTTTCGACGTGGTGGAACTGCAAGCCATCGTGGAGGAGACATTCGGCATCTTCATCCCCCACCAAATCCAGACGTACACCACCTTTGCCGAGCTGATCGACCTGGTCTACAAGGCGATGCCTAGCCCCCCAGTTCCTCCACGCTGATTTCGCGCATCCGAAACTTCTGCACCTTCCCCGTCACCGTCATCGGAAACTCATCGACAAAACGGAAATGACGCGGCGCCTTGAAATGCGCCAGCCGTGCCTTGCACCACTGCTGCAGTTCCTCGGCACTGGCGCTGTGCCCGGGGTGCAGGCGAATCCACGCCACCACCTCCTCGCCATACCTGCTGCACGGAATCCCCACCACCTGCGCCTCGGCCACCGCCGGGTGGGTGTGGAAGAACTCCTCGAGCTCACGCGGATAGATGTTCTCGCCGCCGCGAATGATCATGTCCTTGTTGCGCCCGACGATGCGCACATAACCGTCATCGTCCATCACCGCCAGGTCGCCGGTGTGCATCCAGCCGGCCGGATCGATGGCGTCATGGGTGGCCTGCAGGTTGTCCCAGTAGCCGAGCATCACGCTGTAGCCCCGGGTGCACAGTTCGCCGATCTCGCCCCGGGCAACGATGCGCCCGTCGGCGTCCACCAGCTTGGTCTCCAGCTGCGGCTGGGTGCGGCCCACGGTGGTCACGCGAAGCTCCAGGCCGTCGTCGGGTCCGGTCTGCAGCGACACCGGGCTGGTCTCGGTCATGCCATAGGCGATCTGCACCTCGGCCATGTGCATCTGCTCGATGACCTTGCGCATCACCTCGATCGGGCAGGTGGCGCCGGCCATGATGCCGCTGCGCAGGCTGGACAGGTCCAGCGCGGCGCGGCTGGGGTGGTCGAGCATGGCGATGAACATGGTCGGCACGCCATAGAGGATGCTGGCCCGCTCCTCGGCCACGGCGCGCAGGGTGAGTTCGGCGTCGAAGGCGTCGTTGGGGTAGATCAGGGTGCTGCCGTGGGTGATGCAACCGAGATTGCCCATGACCATGCCGAAGCAGTGGTACAGCGGCACCGGGATCACCATGCGGTCCTGCTCGGTCAGGCCCAGGCTCTCGCCGACCATGTAGCCGTTGTTGAGCAGGTTGTAGTGGCTCAGGGTCGCGCCCTTGGGCGCGCCGGTGGTGCCGGAGGTGTACTGGATGTTCACCGGCTGGTCGAACTGCAGGCCCTGTTGCCGGGCCTCGTAGGCGGCGAGTTCCACCTGCCCTGCCCGCCCGGCCAGCGCGGTCCAGGGCAAGAAGCCCGTGGGCGGCTCGACGGCCAGGCTGATCACCCCGCGCAGATCGGGCAGGCGTTCGCTGGCCAGCTCGCCCACGGCATGGGCCGCCAGCTCAGGCACCAGCTCCTGCACCATCGCGTGGTAATCGGAGGTCTTGAAGGCATCGGCGCACACCAGCCAGCGGCAGCCGGACTGGCGCAGTACGTATTCCAGCTCGCCCACCCGATAGGCCGGGTTGATATTGACCAGAATCCCGCCGACCTTGGCCGTGGCCAATTGCAGGATGCACCACTGGGCGCAGTTGGGCGCCCAGATGCCGACCCGCTCGCCCACCTCCACGCCCAGCGCCATCAAGGCCCGGGCATGCACGTCGACCTCGGCGGCCAGCTCGCGCCAGCTGTAGCGCACGCCCTGGTGGCGCACCACCAGCGCCTCGCGCTCGCCATGAAGGGCGACGGTGGCATCGAAGGCCTGGCCGATGGTCAGGGTGAGCAATGGTTTGTCTTGACGGCCGCGCGTGTAGCTTGGTTGAGGCATGGTTGTCCCTTCTTGTGGTTGTTCTGGGCATGACTGAAGCAGGCGGCAATTACTCTGGCGCAGATTTACGTTTACGTAAAGGTGACGTTCCGATTGACACGCTCGAGAGGCAGGTTTACGTTAACGTCAACCACGCATCACGCCGACCCTGTAGGAGCGGGCTTGCCCCGCGATGAGGCCGGACCAGGCAGTACTGCTGGCCGTTCTGACGGGCATCGCGGGGCAAGCCCGCTCCTACAGGGCCGGCGTGGTACCTCGAATTTCAAGAACAAGAAGGTGCCTCCCATGCATTACCCCAGCCTGAACTTCGCCCTGGGCGAAACCATCGACATGCTCCGCGACCAGGTGCGCACCTTCGTCGCCGCCGAACTGGCCCCGCGCGCCGCGCAGATCGACCACGACAACCTGTTCCCCGCCGACATGTGGCGCAAGTTCGGCGACATGGGCCTCTTGGGCATCACCGTGCCGGAAGAATACGGCGGCGCCGGCCTGGGCTACCTGGCCCACGTGGTGTCGATGGAAGAGATCAGCCGCGCCTCGGCCTCGGTGGCCCTGTCGTACGGCGCCCACTCCAACCTGTGCGTCAACCAGATCAACCGCAACGGCACCCACGAGCAGAAGCTCAAATACCTGCCCAAGCTGATCAGCGGCGAGCACATCGGCGCCCTGGCCATGAGCGAGCCCAACGCCGGCTCCGATGTGGTGTCGATGAAGCTGCGCGCCGAAAAACGCGGCGACCGCTACGTGCTCAACGGCAGCAAGACCTGGATCACCAACGGCCCCGACGCCAACACCTACGTGATCTACGCCAAGACCGACCTGGACAAGGGCCCCCACGGCATCACCGCGTTCATCGTCGAGCGCGACTGGAAAGGCTTCACTCGCAGCAACAAGTTCGACAAGCTCGGCATGCGCGGTTCCAACACCTGCGAGCTGTTCTTCGATGACGTCGAAGTACCGGAAGAAAACATCCTCGGCCAGCTCAACGGCGGCGTGCGCGTGCTGATGAGCGGCCTGGACTACGAGCGCGTGGTGCTCGCCGGCGGCCCCACCGGCATCATGCAGAGCTGCATGGACCTGGTAGTCCCGTACATCCATGACCGCAAGCAGTTCGGCCAGAGCATCGGCGAGTTCCAGCTGATCCAGGGCAAGATCGCCGACATGTACACCCAGCTCAACGCCAGCCGCGCCTACCTGTACGCCGTGGCCCAGGCCTGCGACCGCAGCGAAACCACCCGCAAGGACGCCGCCGGGGTGATCCTCTACACCGCCGAGCGCGCCACGCAGATGGCCCTGGAAGCGATCCAGATCCTTGGCGGCAACGGCTACATCAACGAGTTCCCGGCCGGCCGCCTGCTGCGCGACGCCAAGCTGTACGAGATCGGCGCCGGCACCAGCGAGATCCGCCGGATGCTGATCGGCCGCGAACTGTTCAACGAAACCCGCTGAGCACAAGGAACCGGCGTCCATGGCTACCTTGCATACCCAGATCAACCCGCGCTCGGCGGAATTCGCCAGCAATAGCGCGGCCATGCTCGAACAGGTCCAGGCCCTGCGCGGCCTGCTCGCCCAGGTCAGTCAGGGCGGTGGGCCGAAGGCCCAGGAGCGGCACACCTCCCGCGGCAAGCTGCTACCCCGCGAGCGTATCGACCGCCTGCTCGACCCAGGCTCGGCGTTTCTCGAGATCGGCCAGCTGGCCGCCCATGAAGTCTACGGCGAAGACGTGCCGGCCGCCGGCGTGATCGCCGGCATCGGCCGCGTCGAAGGCGTGGAGTGCATGATCGTGGCCAACGACGCCACGGTCAAAGGCGGCTCCTACTACCCGCTGACGGTGAAAAAGCACCTGCGCGCCCAGACCATCGCCCTGCAGAACCGCCTGCCGTGCATCTACCTGGTGGACTCCGGCGGCGCCAATCTGCCGCGCCAGGACGAGGTGTTCCCCGACCGCGAGCACTTCGGGCGGATCTTCTTCAACCAGGCCAACATGAGCGCCCTGGGGATACCGCAGATCGCCGTGGTGATGGGCTCGTGCACCGCCGGTGGCGCCTATGTGCCGGCCATGGCCGACGAGGCGATCATGGTGCGCCAGCAGGCGACCATCTTCCTCGCAGGCCCGCCTTTGGTGAAAGCCGCGACCGGTGAAGTGGTCAGCGCCGAGGACCTCGGTGGCGCCGACGTGCACTGCCGCACCAGCGGCGTGGCCGACCATTACGCCGATAACGACGAGCACGCCCTGGCCATCGCCCGGCGCAGCGTCGCCAACCTCAACTGGCACAAGCAGGGCAAGCTGCAGTGCCAGGCGCCGATCGCGCCGTTGTACAACGCCGAGGAGCTGTACGGTGTGGTCCCGGCCGACGCCAAGCAGCCGTTCGACGTGCGCGAGGTGATCGCCCGCCTGGTCGACGGTTCGGTGTTCGATGAATTCAAGGCGCTGTTCGGCACCACCCTGGTGTGCGGCTTCGCCCACCTGCACGGCTACCCGGTGGCGATCCTGGCCAACAACGGCATCCTTTTCGCCGAGGCCGCGCAAAAAGGCGCGCACTTCATCGAACTGGCCTGCCAGCGCGGCATCCCGCTGCTGTTCCTGCAGAACATCACCGGCTTCATGGTCGGCAAGAAGTACGAGGAAGGCGGCATCGCCAAGCACGGCGCCAAGCTGGTGACCGCGGTGGCCTGCGCCCAGGTGCCGAAGTTCACGGTGATCATCGGCGGCAGCTTCGGCGCCGGCAACTACGGCATGTGCGGCCGCGCCTACGACCCGCGCTTCCTGTGGATGTGGCCCAACGCCCGCATCGGCGTGATGGGCGCCGAACAGGCGGCCGGGGTGCTGGCCCAGGTCAAGCGCGAGCAGAGCGAGCGCAGCGGCGAGGTGTTCAGCAGCGAAGACGAGAAGAAGCTCAAGCAGCCGATCCTCGACCAGTACGAACGCCAGGGCCACCCCTACTACTCCAGCGCCCGGCTGTGGGACGACGGCGTCATCGACCCGGCGCAGACCCGCGACGTGCTCGGCCTGGCGTTGTCCGCCGCGCTGAACGCCCCGATCGAACAGAGCCGCTTCGGCATTTTCCGGATGTGACCCATGAGCGAATTCGCCACCCTTGAACTGGTCAAGGACCCTCGCGGCTTCGCCACCCTGTGGCTGAGCCGGGAAGACAAGAACAACGCCTTCAATGCGCAGATGATCCGCGAACTGATCGTCGCCCTCGACCAGCTGGCCGAAGACGCCAGCCTGCGCTTCGTGGTGCTGCGCGGCCGTGGCCGGCACTTCAGCGCCGGCGCGGACCTGGCCTGGATGCAGCAGTCGGCGCAGCTGGACTTCAACACCAACCTGGACGACGCTCACGAGCTGGGCGAGCTGATGTATGCCCTGCACCGGCTCAAGACGCCGACCCTGGCCGTGGTGCAAGGCGCCGCTTTCGGTGGCGCGCTGGGGCTGATCAGCTGCTGCGACATGGCCATCGGCGCCGAGGACGCGCAGCTGTGCCTGTCGGAAGTGCGCATCGGCCTGGCCCCGGCGGTGATCAGCCCGTTCGTGGTCAAGGCCATCGGCGAGCGCGCTGCCCGCCGCTATGCCCTCACCGCCGAGCGTTTCAGCGGCGTGCGCGCCCGCGACCTGGGCCTGCTGGCCGAGGTATACCCGGCCGCCGAGCTGGACGCCCAGGTCGAAGCCTGGGTCGATAACCTGCTGCAGAACAGCCCGCAGGCGCTGCGCGCCACCAAGGACCTGCTGCGCGAGGTGGACGCCGGCGAACTGAGTCCGGCCCTGCGTCGCTACTGCGAGAACACCATCGCCCGCATCCGCGTCAGCGCCGAAGGCCAGGAGGGCCTGCGCGCCTTCCTGGAAAAACGCCGCCCCGCCTGGCAAGACAACAAGGAGCCGCGCTCATGAGCCGACCCACGCTGACCACCCTGCTGGTCGCCAACCGCGGCGAGATCGCCTGCCGGGTGATGCGCACCGCCAAGGCCATGGGCCTGACCACCGTGGCCGTGCACAGCGCCACCGACCGCGATGCGCGCCATAGCCGCGAAGCCGATATCCGTGTAGACCTCGGTGGCACCAAGGCCGCCGAAAGCTACCTGGTGATCGACAAGCTGCTCGACGCCGCCAAGGCCAGCGGCGCCCAGGCGATCCACCCGGGCTATGGCTTCCTGTCGGAGAACGCCGGTTTTGCCCGCGCCATCGAACAGGCCGGTCTGATCTTCCTCGGCCCACCGGCCAGCGCCATCGACGCCATGGGCAGCAAGTCGGCGGCCAAGGCGCTGATGGAGTCCGCCGGCGTGCCGCTGGTGCCGGGCTACCACGGCGAGGCCCAGGACCTGGAGACCTTCCGCGCCGCCGCCGAGCGCATTGGCTACCCGGTGCTGCTCAAGGCCAGCGCCGGGGGCGGCGGCAAGGGCATGAAGGTGGTCGAGGACGAGAGCCAGCTGGCCGACGCCCTGGCCTCGGCGCAACGCGAGGCGCAGTCGTCGTTCGGCGATGCGCGCATGTTGGTCGAGAAGTACGTGCTCAAGCCGCGTCATGTGGAGATCCAGGTGTTCGCCGACCAGCACGGCAACTGCCTGTACCTCAACGAGCGCGACTGCTCGATCCAGCGCCGCCACCAGAAAGTGGTCGAGGAAGCGCCGGCACCGGGCCTCTCTCCCGAGCTGCGCAAGGCCATGGGCGAGGCCGCGGTGCGCGCCGCCCAGGCCATCGGCTACGTGGGCGCCGGCACTGTCGAGTTCCTGCTCGATGCCCGCGGCGAGTTCTTCTTCATGGAGATGAACACCCGCCTGCAGGTGGAGCATCCGGTCACCGAGGCCATCACCGGGCTCGACCTGGTGGCCTGGCAGATCCGCGTGGCCTGCGGCGAGCCGCTGCCGATCACCCAGGAGCAAGTACCGCTGATCGGCCATGCCATCGAGGTGCGGCTGTATGCGGAGGATCCGGCCAACGAGTTCCTGCCGGCCACCGGCACCCTGGCGCTGTACCGCGAGTCGGCACCGGGCGAAGGCCGCCGGGTGGACAGCGGCGTCAGCGAAGGCGACGTGGTGTCGCCGTTCTATGACCCGATGCTGGGCAAGCTGATCGCCTGGGGCCAGGACCGCGAGCAGGCGCGCCTGCGGTTGCTGGCGATGCTCGATGAGTTCGCCATTGGCGGGCTGAAGACCAATATCGCCTTCCTGCGTCGCATCCTTGCGCACCCGGCGTTTGCCCAGGCGGAACTGGACACCGGGTTCATTCCGCGTCATCAGGACGTGTTGCTGCCTGCGCCCCAGGCGCTGCCGGCGCAATTCTGGGAAGCCGCCGCCGAGGCGTGGCTGCAAGGCGAGCCAGCGCTGCAGCGCCAGGACGACCGCGCTTCACCGTGGGCGGCCCGTGATGGCCTGCGCCTGGGCTTGCCGGCGCGCAGCAGCCTGCATTTGCAGTGCGACGGGCATGAACAGGCGGTGGCACTGGAGCGCAGCGCGCCTTCGACTTATCGCCTGGAGGGGGAGCAGCTGTGTCATGACGTGGACGGCCTGCGCCGTCGTCACCTGGCGGTGCGTCGGGGCGGCACGCTGTACCTGCAGTGGCAGGGTGAGTTGCATGCGGTCAGCGTCCATGACCCGATTGCGGCGGCGGAAGCCAGCCACAGCCATCAGGGCGGGCTGGGTGCGCCAATGAACGGGAGTATCGTGCGGGTACTGGTGGAGCCGGGGCAGGTGGTCGAGGCCGGTACCGCGCTGGTGGTGCTGGAGGCGATGAAGATGGAGCACAGCATTCGGGCGCCGCACTCCGGGACGGTGAAGGCGCTGTTCTGCCAGGAGGGGGATATGGTTAGCGAAGGGACAGTGCTGGTGGAGTTGGAGGGGGCGTAACGGCGGCAATGTGTTCGCCGAAAGGGTTGTTTCGCCTATGAGATCGAGCGCCGCCCGCGCGGCGCATCGCGGGACAAGCCCGCTCCCACATCTGTTGCAACGTGCCAAACCTGTCAGGCCATGGTTGCCAGCCTTGGCGCATGTCTTGAGTCATGTGGAGCGGCGGTAGCGACCACGCTAAAACCGCGTCGTACAAACAAGGCGGACCAGGTAATGGCACAGGATTGACTGGCCCGAAACAGATGTGGGAGCGGGCTTGTCCCGCGATGCGCCGCGCGGGCGGCGCTCGATCTCAAGGGCGCTGCAAGACTCCCGCCTGGCACCTCGCAGCCCCAACACGATCTGCGCGCGAACCTAGAGCACCCCGTGCATCCGCACCACAACACCAAGGAACTCGCAGCCCTCCTCGCACACCAAAGTCGGATAGACATTGTTGAGCGCCTTCAGATACCGCTGCCCACCCTCCTCGGTCAACTGCCGAAAGATCGCGGACTTGCCTGGCAGCCGGGCAATCACCAGACGCCCCGGCTCGGCGGGCACACCATCATCGACCAGGATTCGAACCCCCTCGGGCACGCTCCTGCCACTGGCGGCACTCATGGTGTCGTTCTCGACCGTCAGCCAGAACGCCTTGCCCTGGGCCAGGTAGTCAGTCTGCTCGAAGACCTCCGGCGCTTCCTGCTCCTGCTGACCCAAGGTGCTCCAGTCACGTACCGGATAGCGGAAACACACGAAGTATTTCGCCAGCCCGTCGTCATCGTCGTCCTCGAGGCCATAACGCGCCCGCTCCTCACCCACCTGCCCCAGCACACGCAGTTGCATGCTGACCTGGTAATGCGGCATGCCCAACTCGATGAACGTGCGGTTCATCGAGTCGACCCGAGGCTGACGGCGTTTCTTCAGCCAATGGCCGATGCTGCCCTGGGAAACCCCAACGCGTTCGGCAAGCTGCTCCTGGGAGATATCGAGCTCCTCGATCCGTTCCCGGACCAGAGCTATCCATTTGTCCATATTCATCGCAGGCACGATACGGACTGCCTCCCTGCGTTCAATACACATCAAGTAGTATTTGCCTAAACACATTTCAATACTTTAGGTATTAGAATCGGACTTCACCTTTCACCTATTGGTATTCGCAGGTAATCAGGATGAGCATCTCGAAAGAAACGGAAACAGATCTCGACGAAGAAGCAGCCCGCCGCGCCCTCGATTTCTACCTCAACCCCACCCCCACGCCCCGCGACCTGGAGCGTTCGCTATGGACCCTGCGCGATGGCGTCAGCAACGCCCAGGCTTGCGACCATGCCATGGCCCTGCTGCGCTGCGCGTCGGCCACAGCACAGGAAACCGGCAACCATCTGCAGGGCACGACGCGGGAAGTAGTGTTTGCGCTGATGCACATGGTCAACATGGCCCGCGCCCTGCTCGAGCAGTGCCACGCCACGGAAAAGGCATCGATCTGAAGGACAGCCCTTTCAAGGTGCTGATAATTGGCGTCCGGCTTGGATTTGCCGGGGCTGCTTTGCAGCCTTTTCCGGCCGGTCCGACGCCTCGGCAAGGCCGCTCCTACAGGGGCGCGCGGTCTCCTGTAGGAGCGGCCTTGTGCCGCGAAAGGGTCGCAAAGCGACCCCGGCAATCTTGAATAGGAACAGCCATATCCCAAAAATCGCAAAGCTTGAAAGGGATGGCTGTGAAGGGAGAACGTGATAGCCGACGAACGGCAAAAGCCCCGATTGCCGGGGACGAGGTGTGCGTCAGTTAGATATTTTTTTGCCAATCGCGGAAAAATCATTTGACTGGCAAATGATAACGATTATTATTGCACTCAGCAGGTCGCGAGACCCGCTGGATAACCTGCAACGTCCTCAGGTCGGACGCTCAGATTATCTCCTCATCAGGCTAATCACGGTTTTTGACCCGGCTTTTTGCCGGGTCATTTTTTTTGGCTCTTCAGGCTAATGAAGATCGTTGATGGCGGCGATGATAGCAAAACTGTGTCAGGACGTGAACGCTCATTACAAATCTTTGCGGAATCAGCACTTGAGAATCAATCTCGTTTAGCTTAAGCTGATTCTGCATCAAGGAAGATGCCCCCACCCCTTTCCTTAATGAGCAAGGAGCTGTCCATGACCCGCCTGCTGCTGCCCCTCGAGCACGACCCGCGCACCGCCGAACAGCATGGCGAGGACGCGCTGCTGCATGCGCTCAAGCGCCTGCCGCGCCGGGTCCAGCAAGTCTTCCTGCTCAACCGCCTCGACCAGCAGGGCTTCGCCGCCATCGCTGAACGCCTGGACCTGCCGCTGATCAGCATCGAGCGCCACATGAACCAGGCCCTGCAGACCGCCCGCGCCCCCGGCGACGCGCTGGCCAGCATCGCCGGCCAATGGTACGTGCGCCTGCAGAGCCCGCAGGTGACCGCCAGCGAACGCATCGACTTCCGCCGCTGGCTGGATGCCGACCCCGACCACCTGCGCGCCTTCCACGAAACCGAACTGCGCTGGCGCAGCCTGCTTGCCCCTGCCCGACAATTGGGCCATGACGGCTGGTACCGGCAAGGGCGTGCGGCGTTATCGCTGGGTGGCTGCTCGATTGCCGTCGGGCTTGGTGTTGCTGCGCTTGTAGCGCTGGGGCTACTGGCCTGAAGAGTCTGGGGCTGCGCTGCAGCCCTTCGCGGCAAAAGGCCGCTCCTACAGGAAACCGCGCACTTCTGTAGGAGCGGCCTTGTGCCGCGAAGGGGGCGCAGAGCGCCCCCAGTCCAATTAACCTGCGCACCCCCGCCGCCAAGCGGTGTAGAGTACAGTCACAACAACGCCAACAGGAGGCTGGCAATGACCGTGACGCTCTCCCCGCTGCACATCGACTGCGATTTCGACTCCGGCAACATCCTGGTCCTGGACGCCAGCAACCCTGCGCACGTCCACCTGAACATCCGCAAGGACAGCCACAGCGACCACTTCCAGTGGTTCCACTTCAAGGCCAGCGGCCTGACCCCGGGCCAGGTCCATCGCTTCAGCCTGGACAACGCTGCCGAGTCCTCCTACAAGAACGCCTGGACCGGCTACCACGCCGTGGCCTCCTACGACCAGCAGACCTGGTTCCGCGTGCCCAGCCAGTTCGACGGCAAGGCCCTGAGCTTCGACTTCAAGGCTGAACAGGCGCAGGCCTGGTTCGCCTACTTCGAGCCCTACCCTCGTGCGCGCCACAACCAGCTGATCGAGCGCGCCAAGCAGATTCCCGGCGTCGAGCTGCTGGCCAGCGGGCGCAGCGTGCAAGGGCGCGACATTCCCCTGCTGCGTGCGGGCGACGGTGCGACCGGCAAGCGTAAGCTATGGATCATCGCCCAGCAGCACCCGGGCGAGCACATGGCCGAGTGGTTCATGGAAGGCGTGATCGACGCCCTCGAAGCCAACGGCCCGGTCATCCAGCAACTGCTGGCCAAGGCCGACCTGTACCTGATCCCCAACATGAACCCGGACGGCGCCTTCCTCGGCCACCTGCGCACCAACTTCAAGGGCAAGGACCTCAACCGCGCCTGGCAGGACGCCAGCGTCGAACTGAGCCCCGAGGTGTTCTTCGCCCAGAGCCAGATGAAGCTGCATGGCGTGGATGCGTTCATCGATGCCCATGGCGACGAGGAGATCCCCCATGTGTTCACCGCGGCCTGCGAGGGCAACCCCGGCTACACGCCACGCATCGCCAAACTGGAAGAGCAGTTCCGCAGCACCCTGTGCAGCCTGACAAAGGACTTCCAGACGAAATACGGCTACACCCGCGACGAACCGGGCCAGGCCAACATGACCCTGGCGTGCAATGCCGTGGGCCAGGCCCATGACTGCCTGTCGCTGACCCTGGAGATGCCGTTCAAGGACCATGACGATGCGCCGAATCCACGCACCGGCTGGTCGGGCGAACGCTCGAAGGCGCTGGCCGGGGCGGTGCTGGAGACGTTGCTGAAGATGGTCGGCGATCTGCGCTGAGCAGCACGCTTCCCTGTGTAGGAGCGGCCTTGTGCCGCGAAAGGGCTGCGGAGCAGCCCCAGGATCTCAGCGTCGCGGCAGGTATT